>CADDYW010000001.1 GCA_902810745.1 Chloroflexota bacterium
TTCCCTTCACGTTCACAAAGTTGGTGCGTGGCTGCGTGCCGAGGAAGTGCTCTTGACCGTCGTGGGTCGTCGGCTCCTTCAAATATAGACGAACAATCGGGGTGACGACAAGCAGTTGTCGCGCACCTGCCGAGAGAGGATCATCACCCGACTTCCTGGTGCCGGTTCAGTGAGATTTTCGAAAGGCGAGACGAAGATCACCTTGATAGCAATCAGGCACACGGTCGAGTGTGGTGGTGCGCGTGACATCGGAACGACTGATGATCTTGTGATCTTGCGGGAGTTTCCCGTGGCTGCTGGCTCCCGGCGAAAGGTCGGGGCTGGAGATAGACGCCGAGGAGCGAAAGCCAGGATCGATTCACCGTCGGTAGCCTTTCACCACGCCTCCTTCCAATGGCTGGATCTGGAGGCTGGTAGATCGCGTTCGGCGTGACTGCGCCATCGGCGGCTCGATAGATCTTTGCGTTCGCGAGTAAGACTGAACCATTGGTTCGGCCGGCCAGTATGACATGTTCTGCGGCAACGGCGTGCCGAGGCGGGACAATCGGATCCCGCTCCGTCACGCGAGGTGCCTGCGGCGCGCGGGGCGCGTCCGACATTCACCGTCCCGCGAGACCCAACACTGGGGTCCCATCGGATCGTGAACGCGTGCCAGTTCCGGAACGACGGGGGTCACTGCGTCTCGTCCGTGGTTGTGTTCGACGTCATCCTTACGAGGGCGCTGGATGATGCCGACAGGAGCCTGGGTCGTCGACCCGAGGCCGGGCTCGACCGACGGGTAACAAAATACCCTCGTGCGCGGACCGTCCAACAAGGGACGGCTCGCCAGGAGGGTAATCGCGGGGTACCCCCAGCCGGATTCGAACCGGCGATCTTCACCTTGAAAGGGTGATGTCCTAGGCCACTAGACGATGGGGGCAGATTGACCGCATATAGTATACCAAAAGAGAACCCATCGACGCAAACTGCCGATGGGTCAAAACAAAGCTTCCTGGCAGTGACCTATTTTACCGGCGGGTTGCCCCGCCAGAATCGTCGGCGCTGCGGCCTTTCACGACCGTGTTCGGGATGGGAACGGGTGGGGCGACCGCGCTGCAACCACCAGGAAGCGTTACCGGATTTCCGGAGGAAAGTGAATGAACAGCGGGATCAGGGGGAGAGGTCACGAGAGCGAGGGCGCGTGGTGGCGTAAGCCCTCGGCCATGCGCACGGCTTTGCTGCAACCCTTACGGGCTGTCCACACGCCGCCGCCTGAACCAGTCGTCTACTGGTGGCCTTACCAGGAAACTGTGGGAGGTCTGATCTTGGGGTGAGTTTCGCGCTTAGATGCTTTCAGCGCTTCTCTCCTCCGAACGTCGGCTACCCGGCGCTGGCCCGGGCGGGCCAACCGGCACACCGGTGGTTCGTCCATCCCGGTCCTCTCGTACTAGGGACAGCTCCCCGCAAACCTCCTGCGCCCACGACGGATAGAGACCGAACTGTCTCACGACGTTCTGAACCCAGCTCGCGTACCGCTTTAATGGGCGAACAGCCCAACCCTTGGGACCTACTCCGGCCCCAGGATGCGACGAGCCGACATCGAGGTGCCAAACCTTGCCGGCGATGTGAACTCTTGGGCAAGATAAGCCTGTTATCCCCGGGGTAGCTTTTATCCGTTAAGCCCGGCCCCTTCCACACGGGTGCCGAGGATCACTTTGCCCGCCTTTCGGCCCTGCTCGGGACGTCCCCCTTGCAGTCAAGCTCCCTTCCTGCCAATGCACGCCACGGGTGATTTCCATCCACCCTGAGGGAACCTTTGGGCGCCTCCGTTACGCTTTAGGAGGCGACCGCCCCAGTCAAACTCCCCACCTGGCACGGTCCGATGGTATCGTTAGAGCCAGGACCAGCGAAGAGTGGTATTTCACCGTCCCCTCCCCGCCAGCCGAAACCGGCGGTTCTGCGGGTCCCACCTATCCTACGCATCGCTCGCCCCGACCCAATGCCAAGCTAGAGTAAAGCTCCACGGGGTCTTTTTGTCCTGTCGCGGGTCACGCGCATCTTCACGCGTACTTCAATTTCGCCGAGCCCCTCGTTGAGACAGTGCCCAGATCGTTACGCCATTCGTGCGGGTCGGAACTTACCCGACAAGGAATTTCGCTACCTTAGGACCGTTATAGTTACGGCCGCCGTTCACCGGGGCTTCGGTTTGAGGCTCGCACCTCTCCCCTTAACCTTCCGGCACTGGGCAGGCGTCAGCCCCTATACCTCAGCTTGCGCTTTCTGCAGGGACCTGTGTTTTTGTTAAACAGTCGCCTGGGCCGCTGTGCTGCGCCCTGATCGCTCAGGGACCCCTTCTCCCGAAGTTACGGGGTCAATTTGCCGAGTTCCTTAACGAGGGTTCTCTCGTCCGCCTGGAGGCTCTCCCCCCGGCCCACCTGTGTCGGTTTGCGGTACGGACACCCGAGGGCTCCCACGCTGGCTTTTCTGGTCCCGTCCGCCCAGTGCCTCGCTTGGCGGTTGCCCGCCGCCCTTGGGATCAGAGCGAGCAGTCTCCTCCTCGCTCCTTCCACGGAGCATCTCCAGCGCTCCGCGCACTGCTTGTTCGGGCGTCCCCGCGTGTTCGCTGCCCCCGCGTGGTATCGGACTATCAACCGATTCTCCATCGCCTGCGGCCTGACGCCTGTGGCTTAGGCCCGACTAACCCGACGCGGATGTTCCTTCCGTCGGAAACCTTGGGCTTACGGCGGACGCGCTTCTCACGCGCCTTGTCGCTACTCATACCGGCATTCGCACTTCGGAGCGCTCCAGGGGCCCTCCCGGGTCCCCCTTCTCCGCCTCCGAACGCTCCCCTACCACACCTTGCGGTGTCCACGGTTTCGGTCCATGGCTTCAGCCCCGGTCCATTGTCGGCGCGGGGACACTCGACCAGTGAGCTATTACGCACTCTTTCAAGGATGGCTGCTTCTAAGCCAACCTCCTGGCTGTCTGTGCCCCCCCACATCCTTTCACACTAAGCCATGAGTTGGGGACCTTAACCGGTGGTCTGGGCTGTTTCCCTCTCGACGACGGAGCTTAGCCCCCGCCGTCTCACTACCTGCGCGGGTCTGTACGCTTCGGAGTTTGATTGGGTTTGGTAAGCGGTCTGCCCCCGAGCCCAGTCAGTGCTCTACCCGCACAGACCTTGCGCACGCGCTGCACCTCAATGCATTTCGGGGAGAACCAGCTATCTCCGCGTTCGCTTGGCATTTCACCCCTACCCACAGCTCCTCTAACCGTTTTGCACCACGGGACAGTTCGGGCCTCCACGCACTCTTACGTGCGCTTCACCCTGGCCATGGGTAGCTCACGCGGTTTCGGGTCTCGACCGTGCCACTCTCGCCCTCTTCGGACTCGCTTTCGCTCCGACTGCGCACCAGAAGTGCTTCATCCTCCGCGACACCGTCGAACTCGCCGGTTCATTCTTCAATAGGCACGCCATCAGGCCATCCCTGCGTGCTGAGTGCTGCGAACTGAGTGCTGAGTCGCCACTCCTCGCGGAATCTTGACTCAGCACTCAGCACTTTCAACTCAGCACTGGATTGTGCCCTCTGACCGCTCATCAGCAGACGGTTTCAGGTTCTCTTTCACTCCCCTCACCGGGGTGCTTTTCACCATTCCCTCACGGTACTGTCCGCTATCGGTCGCTGTGGCTCTTTAGCCTTGGAGCGTGGTCGCCCCTGCTTCCCACCAGATTCCTCGTGTCTGGTGGTACTCACGCACCCGTCGCGAGGTGCCCCCCTCCGCCTACCGGGCTCTCACCGTCTCTGGCGGCCCCTCCCAGGGTCCTTCGGCTCGGGAAACACTTGCTCACTCGCCGGAGAGTCGGTCGCCTCTCCTGACGGGCCGTCCAACCCCCATCCTGCATCGGCCGACCGGCCACCTAGCAGCACGGGTTTAGGCTCCTCCCGTTTCGCTCGCCACTACTCCGGGAATCTCACGTGATTTCTGTGCGGGAGGTACTGAGATGTTTCCGTTCCCCCCTGCGCCCCCCACGTACGTGGGTCGTGCGGTTCCCCGCACGGGGTTTCCCCATTCGGACATCCGCGGCTCTCTGGGTGGTTGGCCCCTCCCCGCGGCTTCTCGCAGCCGTCCTACGTCCTTCCTCGGCTCCACAGCGCCAGGGCATCCACCGTCCGCTTTCGCTTGCTTACGCGCGACGCGCCCTCGCTCTTGCGATCTCTCGTACGCCTGATCTCGCTGTTCACTTGGTAACGTGCACCACGACGTGCTACCAGCCCCGTCCGCAACCACCTGGCCCCGGACTTGGCACCCCGCACGACGTGGGGTGGAGATGAGGGGATTCGAACCCCTGCCCTCCTCCGTGCAAGGGAGGCGCTCTCCCAGCTGAGCTACATCCCCAGCGGTCCCTCCGTCTCGCCCCCTCGCACCCGGTGGGCCTTTCTGGACTCGAACCAGAGACCTCAGTCTTATCAGGACTGCGCTCTCACCAGCTGAGCTAAAGGCCCTCGGGGCCCCTTCCCCGCTGAAGAGTGACAGGAAAGCCAGAGACAGGCTCCATCCAGGGCACGCCCTGGATGATCGACCTGGAAGTGCCGCCCGCGCCCAGACGGTCGGCGGTGCCGCGGGGATTCTCCCCGCGACAGCCCAGCCCTCCGCCGTGGCACGGCGGGTACTCCCTAGAAAGGAGGTGATCCAGCCGCAGCTTCCGCTACGGCTACCTTGTTACGACTTCGTCCCAATCACCCGCCTCACCCTCGACGCCTCCCTCCCAAAAGGGTTGGGCCAGCGGCTTCAGGTGCGACCGGCTTTCATGACGTGACGGGCGGTGTGTACAAGGCCCGGGAACGTATTCACCGTGGTGTGCTGACCCACGGTTACTAGCAACTCCGCCTTCACGCAGTCGGGTTGCAGACTGCGATCTGAACTGAGGACGCCTTTGCTGGGATTCGCTCCGCCTCGCGGCTTCGCACGCCCTTTGTCGCGTCCATTGTAGCGTGTGTGTCGCCCAGGATGTGAGAGCCGTGCTGACTTGACGTCATCCCCACCTTCCTCCGCGTTTGTCGCGGCAGTCGCGCTAGACACGGTAACTAGCGCCGAGGGTTGCGCTCGTTGCGGGACTTAACCCAACACCTCACGGCACGAGCTGACGACAGCCATGCAGCATCTGTCACGCCGTCCCTTGCGGGAGGCACCCCTTTCGGGGCGTTGCCGCGTGATGTCAAACCCTGGTAAGGTTCTTCGCGTTGCGTCGAATTAAACCACACGCTCCGCTGCTTGTGCGGGCCCCCGTCAATTCCTTTGAGTTTTAGCCTTGCGGCCGTACTCCCCAGGCGGGACACTTACTGCGTTAGCGCCGGCACGGGAGGGGTCGATACCCCCCACACCTAGTGTCCATCGTTGAGGGCGTGGACTACCTGAGTATCTAATTCAGTTCGCTCCCCACGCTTTCGCGCCTCAGCGTCAGGGTCAGCCCAGAAGGCCGCCTTCGCCACCGGTGTTCCTCCGGATCTCTACGCATTTCACCACTACACCCGGAATTCCACCTTCCTCTACTGCCCTCTCAGCTGAACCGTTTTGGGTGACCTCCGCGAGTTAAGCCCGCGCCTTTCACACCCAACCTGTCCAGCCGCCTACGCGCTCTTTACGCCCAGTAAATCCGGACAACGCTCGCCCCCTACGTCTTACCGCGGCTGCTGGCACGTAGTTAGCCGGGGCTTCTTCGCACGGTACCGTCCTTCCTCGTCCCGTGCAAAAGGGGTTTACGATCCGAAGACCTTCCTCCCCCACGCGGCGTCGCTGCGTCAGGCTTTCGCCCATTGCGCAAGATTCCTAGCTGCTGCCTCCCGTAGGAGTCTGGGCCGTGTCTCAGTCCCAGTCTGGCTGATCATCCTCTCAGACCAGCTACCCGTCATCGGCTTGGTGAGCCCTTACCCCACCAACTACCTGATGGGCCAGAAGCCCCCCGCCTGGCGCCTCGCGGCTTTCCTCGGCAGGCCCTTCCCCCGCCGAGCGTACGCGGTCTTAGCCCCCCTTTCGGGGGGTTATCCCCCTCCAGACGACAGGTTCCTTCTGTCTTCCTCAGCCGTTCGCCACTCGATGGTCCGAAGACCACCCGTTCGACTTGCATGCTTAAAGCACGCCGCCAGCGTTTGTCCTGAGCCAGGATCAAACTCTCCGTTCAATCCAGAGTAAGCTTTCCCTTACTCCTCCGTCCAGTCGAGTGTCCCCACTCGACCGTCACGCTCTCCGTTGGCTCCGCTTTCCTGTCACTCTTCAGTTGGTAAGGTGCCCCGCGTGCCCCCCACCGAGCACACCCCCTGAGTATACCCGGTGCTGCTGCCCGCGTCAAGGATTCGCAGCGCCCAAACCGCTCTCGTCTCTGACTGTTCCAGCAAAACGGGGGTCGGTCGCCACGCTACGACGGGGACTTTGGTCGCAGCACTAAAAACTATACTACATCGGCGCGCACATGTCAACTACATTTCTCGGCGACCTTCGAGCGCCCGAATCAAGGTCACCTCGTCAGCATACTCCAGGTCGCCCCCGACCGGTAGCCCCCGCGCCAGACGCGTCACACGCATGCCCAGCGGCCGCAGCAGCCCATGCAGATACATCGCGGTTGCCTCGCCTTCCAGGTTTGGATTCGTCGCCAGTACGATCTCCTTGACCTGGTCTCGACTGACACGCGCGAGTAGCTCGTGGACCCGCAGCTCCTCCGGACCGATCCCATCCACCGGCGAAATCGCTCCGTGCAGAACGTGATAGAGCCCCTTGTACGTGCGCGTTCGCTCCAGCGCGAGCACATCCAGAGGTTCCTCGACGACGCAGATGGTCTGGTGATCCCGCTCCGGGTTCCGGCACAGTGCACACGGGTCTTCTTCGGTGATGTTGAAGCACTGCGAGCAAAAGATCGTCCGCTCCTTCAGACGAATCAACGCCTCGGCAAGCGAACGGCTTTGCTCGGCCGGAGCTCGCAGCAGAAAGTACGTCAGCCGCTGCGCTGTCTTCGGACCGATCCCCGGCAAACGGTTGAACTCTTCGATCAGCCGCGCCACCGGCTCGGCGGTCGCCTCGGTAAACACGATACTCGCCTCCAGCCGAAATTATACCTGATACCCAGCCGAATCCAAGAGCACCGGTGACGTTGGTGCTCCGCTGACGGTTGCGCTCGCCTAGCGACCTGCCTATAATACGGAGCCGGTACCGGATACGCTCGAGCGTGGGCTGCCGGGTCATACCAGGAGGATAGGTGACTCACCGGGTCGTCGTTACTGGAATGGGTGCGGTTACCCCGCTGGGTCTCGACGTTCCGTCCACGTGGGAGGCTCTTCTTGCCGGGCGTTCCGGTGCCGCCCCGATTACTCGCTTCGATACCGAGGGCTTCGAGACCCGGATCGCGTGCGAGGTCAAGAATTTCGATCCTGGTCAGTACCTTGATCGCAAAGAAGCCCGCCGTATGGATCGGTATACGCATTACGCGATCGCCGCCACGAGCGAGGCACTACGCGACGCGGACCTGACGATCACCCCCCGGAACGCCGACGATATCGGGATCATCATCGGCAGCGGAATCGGCGGCATCGAGACACTCGGCCAGCAGTTCAAAGTCCTGTTCGACAAGGGGCCCAGTCGAATCAGCCCATTCCTCTGTACGATGATGATCGGAAACATGGCGGCCGGTCACGCGTCGATTGTCTTTGGGATGCGTGGGCCCAACTATGGGACGGTGTCAGCCTGCGCAAGTGGCGCGCACGCGATCGGCGAAGCGTTCGAGACGGTCCGCCGTGGTGTCTCGCCGGTGATGGTCGCGGGGGGTGCCGAGGCACCGGTCGTTCCCATTGGAATCGGCTCCTTCAACTCGATGCGAGCGCTCTCGACGCGCAACGACGAGCCCGAGAAGGCCAGTCGCCCCTTCGACGCCGAGCGCGACGGATTCGTCATCGGCGAGGGAGCGGGAATCCTGGTCCTCGAAGAGCTCGACTACGCCCGTGCACGCGGCGCGCGAATCTACGGCGAGATCGTCGGCTACGGTGCAACGGGCGACGCCTGCCACGTCACGGCACCGGCCGAGGGTGGAGCCGGCGCGGCAAAAGCCATGCTCCGGGCGCTCCAGGAAGCGGGCCTATCGCCTGACGACGTGGACTACATCAACGCCCACGGGACGTCGACGCCGCTGAATGACAAGGCCGAGACCAGCGCGATCAAGCACGTCTTCGGCGAAAGGAGCTATCGCCTGGCTGTCAGCTCGACGAAGTCCATGACCGGTCACCTCCTCGGAGCGGCGGGTGCCGTGGAAGCAATCATCTGCCTGCTCGCGATTCGTGATGGCATCGTTCCTCCGACGATCAATCAGGAGTATCCTGATCCTGATTGCGATCTCGACTACGTCCCGAATGTTGCTCGTCGGCAGCGGGTCAGGGTCGCGCTCTCCAACTCCCTCGGCTTCGGAGGACACAACGCGACGCTGATCGTCCGCGCCTGGGAAGGATAGCAGAGGAGGTCCGATCGACGTCGTCAGCAGCGCAGAGAAGCTGATTGGGATCCACTTCAAGAATCCGGCCCTCCTCGAGCAGGCGCTGGTTCATCGCTCGTACCTCAACGAGAACCCCGAGTTTCACCTCGGATCGAACGAGCGTCTGGAGTACCTCGGCGACGCAGTCCTTGGGCTGATCGTCTCCGATTATCTCTTCGCCCGGTTCCCCGATGCTCCGGAGGGCGTGCTTACCGCGCTCCGGTCGGCGCTGGTGCGGGCTCCGACGCTCGGACGCGTGGCTCGTAGCCTTGGACTGGGCGATCTGCTCTACCTCAGCCGCGGCGAGGTCGAAGCCGGGGGCCGCTTGCGACGCCGTTTGCTGGCTCAAGCGCTGGAGGCACTTGTCGGTGCGGTCTACCTTGATCAAGGGTTGGACGTCACCCGTCACTTCGTCCTACGCCTGCTGCAGCCGGAGGCTGAACGTCTGGAACGAGAGCAGCCACTGACCGACGCCAAGTCGTACCTTCAGCAGCTTACCCAGGCCCGCACCGGATCTCGCCCCGCGTATTACGTCATCTCGACGACTGGGCCTGGCCACCGGCCGCACTTCGTCGTCGAGGTGCGTCTCGACGATCAGGTTCTTGGCACCGGCGAGGGCGACAAGAAGCAAGAGGCAGAACAGGCCGCGGCGCGCCAGGCTCTCCAAAACTGGCCATCCGCGAATCAGACGTGACTGTTGACGTAGCGTGTACCTGAAGGCCGTTACCATCCAGGGGTTCAAGACCTTCTCCCAGCGATCCGAGTTCGTCTTCCAGCCTGGCATCACCGCCATCGTCGGGCCCAACGGCAGCGGTAAGAGTAACTTCGCCGATGCGATTCGCTGGGTGCTCGGCGAGCAGAGTCTCCGTTCCCTTCGAGGGCGTCGTACCGAGGATATCCTCTTCGCGGGGGGCTCGGGGCGTCCGCCCGCCGGGATGGCGGAGGTCACTCTTCTCTTTGACAACGCCGAGCAAGCGCTCGACCTGCCGTACACCGAAGTGACGATCACGCGACGGGCCTATCGATCTGGCGAGAACGAGTACCTTCTGAATCGAGAGCGAGTGCGATTGCGCGACGTCTCGGATCTCCTCGGACGGATGAGTCTGGGAATCGACGGATTCGCGCTGGTCGGACAGGGCACGGTCGATGCCGCGCTCAGCCTGCGAGCAGAGGATCGACGCGAGCTGATCGAGCACGCAGCCGCCATCGGCCATCTCTACACGCGCCTTGACGATGCACGAAGTCGCCTGGTCAGCGCGCAGCAGAACCTGGTGCGAGTCGAAGACCTGATCTCGGAGATATCCCCTCGTCTCCGATCGCTCGAGCGGCAGGTTCGCCAGGCGCGTGAGCGCGAAGCGCTGCAGATGGAGCTTGCCCGCGGGCTGATCCGCTGGTACGCGCACCTCTGGGCCGGGCCGTCGGCGCGGCGCCATCAGGCGGTCATGGACCGAGACGGGGCACGCGGGGAGCTCGAACGCGCAGCCGTTGAGCGGGAAGGCAGTGAGCTGGCCCTCCGTCGGGCACAGGACTGTCGGGCTCGAATCGAGCAAGAGTTCAAAGCTGCATCCGATCGACTGACCCGTCTCCACGCAGCGCTGGCCTCCCTCGACCAGGCCACGACCCTCGATCGCGCCCGAATTAGCCAGCTTCGCTCGACCAGGGAGGAATACCAGGCTATCCTCGCCCAGAATCAGCACGATGCCGAGCGCGAGCAGGTGAACCTGGAAGCCCTGGCCGGAGAACGTTCCACCCTGGTCGCCAAGCTCGGCGACGCCCAGGATGCCCTCGAAGCCGCCGAGCAGCGCGCTGGAGATTGGGCGGCCAGGCGTGCGGCAGTCGATCGTTCAATGCAGGAGGCGCGCCGTCTCCAGACTCGCGCCGAAGCCCAGCGCGCGGCCGCATCTGCACGACTTCAGGCCGCACAGGATCGCCTCTCCCGCAGCGAGCAAGTACTCGTCGATCAGACAGATCGGATCGCAAGCCTCGAAGCCGAGGCGCGTCGGCACGATCAGCACGTCGCAGAGCACCGCGAAACCGCGGACGCTGCCCGACGCACCCTTGAAGACCTGGCCGTGGAGCGGGCTCGCGTCTCGGTCGATTTGGAACGCGCGCAATCGGAGGTGGCCCAGCGGCAGGGGCGGGTTGCCGACATTGATCGCGATCTCCATTCCCTGCGCGCTCGCCTGGAGGCGCTCGAGCAGCTGGAGACTTCCGGGGCAGGCTACTTCGCGGGGGTCCGCGCTGTCCTCCAGGCCGCGAACGGCCACGGCCCGGTCCATCTCGACGGAATCGTCGGCGTCGTCGCAAAGCTGATCGAGGTCAGTCCCGACAAGGAGCTTGCGATCGAGACCGCGCTCGGCAGCCATCTGCAGGACATCGTCGTGCAGCGATGGGCTGATGCCGAGGCGGCGATCGCTCACCTGAAGAAGCACGGGGCGGGACGCGCAACGTTCCTTCCCTTAGACACGCTCCGGCCGGCGCGTCGCTCTGCTCCTCCCGAGAGTCCCGGGCTCCTGGGCGTCGCTTCTGCGCTCGTCCACGTTGCACCACGCTTTCAGGTCGTCAGTGATTTTCTCCTCGGACAGACGCTGGTCGTTGAAAACCTCGCGGTTGCCCGCTCGATTCTCCCCCAATGCGCTCCTTTCTGGCAGATCGTGACGCTGGAAGGCGAGATCACCCGCCCGACCGGTGTGGTAACCGGAGGATCGGCAAGCCAATCACGAGGAGCCCTCGCGCGCCACCGCGAGCTGCGAACGATTCGGAGGCTCGTCGCCGAGCGGGAGCGAGAGCGCGAACAAGCGGTAGCCTCACTTGCGGCATCGCGGGAGACTGCCGAGGCTATCTCCTCGCACATCGCCGAGCTCGATCGTGCAAAGCGCGTCGCCGAAGAGCGGCACCGCCACGCCTCGCGATTGCTTCTCGAGGCAACGCAGGATAGCCAGCGAGCTGCTCACGCCCTGGCGCTGCGTCGTGACGAGCTGAAGCGATTGTTGGCCGAGCGGGCCACGGCGGAACACGAGGTCGTCGAGTCACGTTCGGCGCTCGAGAAGGCCGAGCACGCCTGCGCCTCGGCCGCCAACGATCTCGCGACCGTCGAGCGCGAGCGTGAACTGCTCGAGCGTGACCTCGGAGACAGCATCGCGACGCTCGCGTCGAAGCGCTCCGAGTGCAACACCCTGCGCGAGCGCCTGGCCACCGTCGAGGCAGCCCTTGCCCAGGCAGCCGATCGACAGAGACGAATTGAATCTCACGCGCGGGAGACCCGGGCAAAACTGGCGGACATGGATGGCGTTATCGCCGATCTTGAGCAGTCGCTGGCACGCCGGCTGGTCGAACGTCGTACGGTCGCAGACGACCTGGCAGCAGCAGAGCAATCCGAGGCAAGCCTTCGGACCGAACTGGACCGCGTGAAGGAGGCGGAACGCGCGGCGGAAGGAGCTTGCCGTCGCTGGGAGCTTGCCGAGCGTGAGACGACCTCGCGCCTCCAGGACGCCGAGCGACGCCTTCAGCTTGCCGATGCCGAGCTGGACGGGCTTCGCCAGCAGGTGCTACTCGAGCTAGGACCAGTAGACGATCAGGCACTCGGGCAAGGTGAGCTTCGCGCGATGCCCCCCGAGGGCCCTCCAGTCGTCGCCAAGATCGAGACTTTACCCGAGGCCGAACGCCTCCGCAGCCGCCTGGATTCCCTGCGCAGCCGGCTCCGTGGCCTGCCGATCATGAGGGATGCCGTTACCGAATATGAATCGGCTCGCTCCCGATTCGACTTTCTCAGCGCACAGGCTGCTGATCTCCGACGCACGATCACAATGCTACACGAGACCATCGACGAGACGAGATCGACGATGAGCGCGCGCTTCGACGAGACCTTTGCCACTGTCTCGGCGGCATTCGCGCGGCGATTTGTCGAGCTCTTCGGGGGAGGCTGCGCGCGTCTCGTCCTGGAAGGTGAGGACGACGATGCAGCGGGCATCGAGGTGATTGCCCAGCCACCCGGAAAGCGAGCGAATAGCCTGGCGATGCTCTCCGGTGGGGAACGCGCTCTGACCGCCGCTGCCCTGCTGTTTGCCCTGATCGAAGCAAACCCGCCGCCTTTCTGCGTGCTCGACGAGGTCGACGCCGCGCTCGACGAGAGTAACGTCGGTCGCTTCTGCTCGGCCCTGCAAGGCCTGAGTGAGCGGACCCAGTTCATCGTCATCACCCACAACCGCCGAACGATGGAGGCCGCGGCGCGGATCTATGGGCTCGCCCTCGAGAACCGGTGCGAAACGCGGGTGCTGGCGGTGCAGCTATCCGGGACCTGAAGCAGGCATCCGGCCATCTGGCATAAGAAGTGCGACAAATACAGGCGAGATAACATAAAAGCGCCGACTGGCTACCGACCGTGTGCTATAATCTGGCCGCCTTCACCTACTCTCTGGGGTTCCGATGGCTGAGTTTGCCCACCTACACGTTCACAGTGAGTATTCTCTCCTCGATGGTGTGGGGCGCCTGGATCAGATCGTAGCGCGCGCGCGAGAGCTCAACATGCGATCGCTCGCCCTCACCGACCACGGTGTGCTCTATGGCGCGATCGACTTCTACACGGCCGCCAAATCCGCGGGTCTCAAGCCGATCATTGGCTGTGAGGTCTACGTCGCCCCGGGAAGCCGGACCGACCGACGGGCCAAGGCCGACGCCAGCCCCCAGCACCTGGTCCTTCTCGCACAGAATGAGGTTGGCTACCGAAATCTGATACAGCTCGTGACGAAGGCCCATTTGGAGGGCTTCTACTACAAGCCGCGTATCGACAAGGAGCTCCTCCGCACCTACCACGATGGTCTCATCTGCTTGAGTGCCTGCATCTCCGGCGAAGTGCCTCGGCTGATCCAGGCGGGCGATCTGGACGGCGCCCGCGCTGCTGCTGCCTGGTACCGCGACACGTTTGGGAAGGACAACTACTTCATCGAGGTCCAGCGACACGACGGCCTCGAATGGCTCGACGACATCAACCGCGAGCTCGTCGCGATCGCCCGCGCGCTTGACCTGAAGGTCGTCGCGACGAACGATGCGCACTACGTGCGTCCCGCCGATGCTCGGGCCCAGGACCTTCTCCTGTGTATCCAGACAAGCTCGACGATCGATGACACGAAGCGTATGCGCATGACGGGCCAGAGCTACTACCTGAAGTCGCCGGAGGAGATGCATCAGCTTTTCGCCGATTACCCGGAAACGCTGACGGCATCACTTGAGATCGCCGAACGCTGCGAGCTGAATCTTGACTTTGGACGGGTCCACCTTCCGCAATTCGAGGTTCCGGCCGGCTATACACCCGAAACCTACCTGGAGGCCCTGTGTCGCGAGGGGCTCAAGCGGCGGTATACGCAGCTGACGCCCGAGATCGACGAGCGCCTGCGCTACGAACTGGACGTGATCCGGGAGACCGGGTTCGCCCTCTACATTCTCATCGTCTGGGATATCGTCTCGTTCGCACGCAAGCGCGGAATTATGTACGGACCACGCGGGTCGGCCGCAGGAGCACTCGTGCTCTACCTGCTCGGGATCAGCGACGTTGATCCGATTGCGAACAATCTCACGTTCGAGCGCTTCCTCAACATCGAGCGCAAAGAGATGCCCGATGTCGACATGGATTTCGCCGACGACCGCCGCGACGAGATGATCGAGTACGTTACCCAGAAGTACGGGCGAGACCACGTGGCTCAGATCATCACGTTCGGAACACTGGGGGCGAAAGCGGCGATCCGTGACGTGGGACGAGCACGCGGCCTGCCCCTCGGCGACGTGGATCGAGTTGCCAAGCTGATTCCCTCGCTGCCGGTCGGCATTACCATCGATCAGGCGCTCGAGGAGAACCCGGAGCTCAAGCAGCTCTACGAGGAAGACGAGGTGGTCCGTGGCCTGATCGACGATGCCAAGAGCGTCGAAGGTATCTCGCGGCACGCCTCGACCCACGCCGCGGGCGTCGTCATCTCGCGTGATCCACTCGATCAGATCGTCCCCCTGCAATACACCAGCCGCAGCGACAGCAGTGTGATGACGCAGTATCCGATGGCCGCGCTGGCGAAGATCGGACTGCTCAAGATGGACTTCCTCGGCCTGACCAACCTGACGATCCTCGGACGGACGCTGGAGATCATCAAGCAGACACGCGGTATCTCGATCGATCTCCAGCGGATTCCTCTGGATGATCAAAAGGCGTTTGCCATGCTGGGACGCGGCGAGACGGTTGGCGTCTTCCAGGTCGAGGGACGTGGGATGACGCAATATCTGAAAGAGCTGCGACCAACCAACATCGGCGACATTGCCGCGATGATCGCGCTGTACCGACCCGGTCCGATGGTCAATATTCCACACTACATCGCGCGCAAGCACGGCCAGGAGCCAGTCGAGTATCCGCACCCGCTGCTTGAAGATACCCTTCGCGATACGTTCGGTGTCCTGACCTACCAGGATCAGGTTCTTCAGGTTCTGAGGAAGGTCGCGGGCTACAGCCTTGGCCAGGCGGATATCGTCCGCAAGGCGATGGGAAAGAAAGATCGAGCGCTGATGGAGAAAGAGCAGCCGCGCTTTCTCGAGGGCGCGCGCCGGAACGGCCTGTCTGACCAGGAAGCGCTACGGATCTGGGAGCTTCTCGAGCCTTTCGCGGGCTACGGCTTCAACCGCGCTCACGCGTGCTGCTACGCCATGGTCGCCTACCAGACGGCCTACCTCAAGGCAAATTACCCGGCCGAGTACATGGTCGCGGTGTTGCGCGCCGCGACCGGCAATACCGATAAAATCGTTCACGCCGTGACCGAGGCTCAGCGGCTCGGGATTCCGATTCTCGGTCCAGATATCAATCACAGCGACATCGAGTTCACCATCGAGCCAACCCCACGCGGCCCGGCGATTCGCTGGGGCCTCGCAGCGGTGAAGAACGTTGGCGAATCCGCGGTTCAGCCCATCATCGAGGCCCGTGCTCGACACGGACAGTTCGGTTCAATCGACGAGTTCTGTCAGCGGGTAGATCTGCGCGGGGTGAACAAGCGGGTCCTCGAGAGCTTGATCAAGGCGGGTGCGTTCGATAGCATCGGACGACGATCACAGCTCCTCGCCGCCCTCGATCGCATCATCGGCGTCGCCCAGAAGAGCCAGGAAGCAACGCAATCAGGCCAGGTGAGCCTGTTCGAGATGCTTCCCGTCGACACCAGGAGTATCTCGATCGCGCTCCCGGACACGCCGGACGTCCCTCAGAAGGAGAAGCTCGCCTGGGAGAAGGACCTGCTGGGCCTCTATCTCTCGGATCATCCACTCCAGCAGTACGCGTCGGCCCTGCTCGACGCGGTGACGGTCCAGGTCAGTGAGATCAGTGTCGACCTAGTCGGGCAGAAGGTCACCGTTGGAGGGATGCTGGTGTCGACGCGATCTCTCTACACCAAGAAGCGGGATCCCATGATCTCGGCTGTACTGGAAGACCTCACCGGCTCGATCGACCTCGTCGCGTTTCCGCGGGTCTACGACAAGACCAAGGAGCACTGGGTGGCAGACACGGTGGTTCTGGTCACCGGAAAGCTGGATGAGCGCGAGGAACGATTCCAGGTCATTGTCGACAGCGTGACGCCGCTCAGCCCAGCGCCGTCACCTCCCACGGGGCAGTCTGCATCGGACGTGCCTGGTGACGGCGACTCGGAGGCATCGCTCCACACGGTCAGTACAGACGGCACGAACGGCCACTCGGTCTCCTCGGCTGCACTTCGCGCCGCTCCGGTCTCGACCCAGGTCTCGCCCCGCTCCTCGTCCGGGCGTCGGCGCCTCATTCTTGAGCTGCGGCGTACTGGAGATGAGAAGGCCGACCTGCAACTTTTGGGTCAGACCAACGTTATATTGAGTGAGCACCGCGGCGGTTCTGACGTCGTGGAGATGATCATCTCGGGCATGAATCGTCCGCGTGTTGAGCTCGAATGGCCCTCCCTGGCAGTTCGCTGGGATCGTCAACTGGAGCGCAAGCTCACCGTCCTCTTGGGACCCGCGGCAGTCCACGTCGAAAACTTGGAAGAACGAGAGAAGGCGATTGAGCGGTGAAGGGTTTTGTCGTCAACTGGGTCGTTATCGTGATCGCGGTTTTCATCGCGGCGGCGCTCCTACCCACGCAGATCACCTACCGTTCGACGGCCGACGTGGCCATTTTCGCGCTGATCCTGGGCCTGCTCGATGCCTTCGTTCTGCCAGTCCTTCGCGTGATCTCATTTCCTCTGACCCTCGTCACTTTCGGCTTGTTTTCCCTGGTTCTCAACGCGCTCCTGTTCTGGCTCGCTGCGATCGTGGAAGGAAACATCGGCGTGGCGGGCTTTATCACGGTCTTTATCGCGGCGATCATCGTCAGCGCAGTCAACGTCGTCGTTGGACGAGCTCTGGGATGATGCACGCGCCCTTCGACTTCTAAAGGGGGAAAGGCTCAAGTGAGCTCATATCTGAAGTTCCTCTATCCAGGGATGCACATCAAGCGGTGGCTCGCGTTGCTGCTGCTCGGAATCACGCTGATCAGCCTTGGTATTGGCTACCTGATGGTACAGATGTACCGCACCCAGACGTTTCCCTGGTACGTTGGATACCTTACCCTCCAGTTCATCGATCGTCCGGTACGCGGCGCGATGTTCATCGCGGTCGGCGCGGTCGTCTCCAGCCTTGCCATCTTGCAGCTCAATCGCTCCCTGCTCGCCCCCTTTCTCACGGCAGGTCGCGATAACATCTTCGACATCATCCATCAGCATCGCTATCGCCAGCGCGGCCCGAAGATCGTCGCCATCGGCGGCGGGACCGGGCTCTCGACGCTGCTTCGCGGTCTCAAGGAGTACACCGATAATCTGACCGCGATCGTGACCGTTGCCGACGACGGTGGATCCTCGGGACGCCTGCGGCAGGAGCTTGGGATCCTGCCGCCGGGAGATTTTCGCCAGTGTCTCGTCGCTCTTGCCGACGTCGAGCCCCTGATGACGCGGCTTTTTCAGTATCGGTTCACCGAGGGCCAGGATCTGGAGGGACATAGCTTCGGAAACCTCTTCATCGCCGCGATGACGGGAATCACCGGAAACTTCGAGCGCGCCCTCCGCGAGTCCAGCCGCGTTCTCGCGGTACGAGGACAGATCGTCCCGTCGACCCTCGAGAATCTGACGCTGTGTGCCGAGTTCGAGGATGATGCGATCGCGCGCGGCGAGTCGGCCATTCCCAAGGCCCACAAGCACGTTCGGCGAATTTTCTTGCAGCCGCCTCACCCGGCGGCCTATCCCGAGGCGATCCGCGCGATCCTCGAAGCCGACCTGATCGTGATCGGGCCGGGGAGCCTGTACACCAGTGTGCTTCCGAATCTCCTCGTCGAGGACATTACTCGATCGATCCGGAGCTCGCGTGCCGCGGTCAAGGTCTACGTCTGCAACGTGGCAACCGAAGCTGGCGAAACCGACGGGTTTGACGTGGCCGACTACATTCGTGCTTTCGACGAGCACGTGGGACCAGGACTGTTCCAGTACGTCCTGGTGAACAGCAATCTAAACGTCAACCTTCCGGAATCCTCCGAGGCGCACCTCGTCATGCTCGCCAACCGTGTCGTCGACAGCGGACACACCGTCGTCATGGCCGATGTCATCGACCCGATCGAACCACGGCGCCACAACCCGAAGAAGCTCGCCGATAGCCTCCTGAAGCTCTATTACGAGCACGATCACCTGAGCCAGCTCAACGGTCACGGACGAGACCGTGATGCCGAGGGGGTACTCGCGCGCGTCGACGTGTGAGACCCCAGCGTCTGGAACAACTGTAGATAATCGCTCAGCAGGCGGGTCGTGAGAAAGTTTTCTCGGACCCGCTCGCGGCCGTTGCGGCCGAGATTGTCCGCGAGGTCTGGATCCCGTAGCAGCTCGCCCGTCCTCTCGACGCATTCGCGCATCGTCTTCACCAGGTAGCCGCACTGACCCGAAGCGACCTGCAGAGGAATTCCGCCCGCAGCGGTGGCGACGACCGGCCGTCCTTTCCAGAGCGCTTCCGAGACCGTGAGCGCGAATCCCTCGCGAATCGACTTCTGAAGCACCACCCGCGAGGCACGCTGGAAGGCGTTGACCTCGAAGTTCCCGACGCCGTGGAAGTTCGTGAGAAGATGGATATCGGGATCCTCGCCTGCGCGTCGTGCAGTAAGCTCGAAGTAGCGGAGACCCTCCGGATCGTCGGTCGCCATCGATCCCACCATCAGGAGCTGCAGGTCGCGAAAATCGCGCTTCAAGCGTTTGTACACATCTACTACTCCGAGCGGATCCTTCCACGGATCGAATCGCGACACCTGGGAGATGATGGGGCGATCTGGGTCGACGCCAAACTGTCTCAGAATATCGCGAATGGTTTCCGCGGGCAGGTCGACGTTCTTCGTGCTCAGGGGATCGATCGCCGGGGCGATCAGCGCGACCCGCGGAGTCGGCATGTCCTGCTTCACGTATTCGAGCATCGTGAAGATCGAGGCATCATAAGGCGCAAGATATGGTCGCAGGAAGTCCCAGACATCCGCGCGCGCCCGTGTCAGGTCGATATGGCATCGCCAGATCCACTTGCCGACGCGCAGCTCCGGACGTTGTTGGAGCAAGAAAGCGAGGACGCCGGCGGGCTGAGGATCGTGAATTACGACAAAGTCGTAGGTTCCTTCGAATCGCTCCGCTGTCAGCGCGTTGTAGCACCTCCAGACGTCGGCCATCTCGGGCGTCCAGCAGGCGCCGATCGCCCTCTCCCGAATCGCTCCTCGCCTGCGAATGGCCGAAGCCAGCGGTGTGGCGGTTGGGCAGATGTACGCGCCCTGGAGTAGGTTGTGGATCGCCTTGGTCACCTCCCAGAGCTCGGGGGCACCGACCATTAGCCTCCACTCGGCATCCAGCCCGACGGATCTCATCAGCGGAACCACCGCCGAAAGGAGCTCTGCCACGCCGCCACCGAACGCGGTAGCGTTCAGGTGAAGGACGCGTGCGCCGCGCAGGGGCTTCGCCAGCGCGACGATCTCATCGACCCGCTGATCGCCGATGATTGGTCGGTAGTCGTCGATCTCCTTCGAGGAGATGGGTACCTGTTCAAGCATGGTGATATCGCCCTACCTCGGCGCTGTGTGGAGGTGTCACGACGACTCGGACCGTGGCCGCGCACACGCTCGTATGGTGGTGTTCCGCCTTCGACCGCTGCCGCGCGAGCAGCCGGTCCCAGCGGTTCCGCCATCCGATCGCCGTGCCGCCTGTGCCTGGTGCGCTCGTCGTCAGACTCCTTCCTCATAGGGCATTCATCGCGCCAGTATAATTATGTAAAGTATGCCTCTAATTATAGCGCAACACATCTTGAATGTCGGGTACAATATTGAAACCGAGGATGGTTTAGATCCGGTCCGTGGCAGTCTGGTGGACGGGCCGGCGAGGATCTCCCGCCCGCTTGCGCGGCAAACGCTGACAAATATCCTAGCCAACATGGCAGATACTCGCTGGCGCTTCGGTTAACGCTCTCGGGCAATCTATGTTATGCTTGCTCTTGTGTAAGGTGGCTCACGTGAAGCGTACCGCGCGCCTGGTGACGCCATCGCCTGTCGTGAACCGTGCGAAGAGGTCGTTTTGACGTTTCTTGAGAAGCTTCAGTCTGCAATCGCGCGGAACCGTAGTCTCCTGTGCGTCGGTTTGGATCCGGAGGTCGAGCGCTTACCGGCCGGCTTGCCCAGGACGACCGTTGGCGTTTTGAGCTTCAATCGCGCGATCATCGACGCGACGGCCGATCTCGTCTGCGCGTATAAACCGAATCTCGCGTTTTACGAGGCGCTGGGGCCCGAGGGTCTGCGCTGCCTCGAGGCAACGCGTCGGGCGATCCCGGACCACATCCCGGTCATCGGCGATGCGAAGCGTGGCGATATCGGAAATTCCGCTCGGCTCTATGCCAGAGCTCTGTTCGACGGCTACGGATTTGACGCGGCGACAGTCAATCCGTACCAGGGTTCCGACGCAATTGAGCCATTTCTTGCGTACGCCGATCGTGGCGTCTTTGTCGTCTGTCGCTCGTCCAACCCCGGATCAGCCCAGCTTCAGAACCTGCTCGTATCCGAAGGTGGCATGACCTGTACGCTCTACGAGTACGTCGCCTGGCGTGTCCGAAGCTGGAACCAGAGTGGCAACTGCGGACTCGTCGTCGGCGCGACCGCGCCGGACGAGCTGAGGCGAATCCGAAGTCTGGTGCCTGATCTCCCGCTATTAATTCCCGGCGTCGGCACCCAGGGTGGAGATCTTGCCGCCGCCGTTGCCGCGCACCGCGCCGAGGCCCCCGCGATTATCAGCGCATCTCGCTCGATCCTGTACGCGTCCGGCGACGCCGCGTTCGATCAGGCGGCGCGTAGGGCCGCGGAAGAGCTGAGAAGCGCAATCCTTCTGATGAGCCGGGCATGAAGTATGGTCATCGCCTTTCGGCTCGGAGATATCGTCAGGCTGCGAAAGCCTCACCCGTGTGGAAGCTACGAATGGCGGGTCGTTCGGCTCGGAGCAGATATCGGCTTGCGCTGTCTCAAGTGTGACCGGCGCGTCCTGCTGGCCCGGAGCGAGCTCGAACGACGCTTGAAGGCATTCGTCGCGCGAGGCGAGAACCAGCCATCTCCGGAGGCACCAAGTGGCGAGTAGTGCAGTTGTCGAGTCGCCGCGGGCCTCGATCTTCCAGAATCGACCGTTCATGCTGCTGTGGGCAGCTCAGTTCATCTCCCAGACGGCGCAGCAGGCGATCTGGTTTGGCATGATCATCGTGGTCGAGCAGGTGAGCCAGTCGAGCGTCCACCTCAGCGCGGCAATCCTTTCGACAATCATCCCCGGTGTGCTGCTCGGGCTGATCGCGGGCGTGGTCGTCGATCGTACGAATAAGAAGACCGTCCTGGTCATCACCAACTTCTTACGGGCGCTGACGGTCCTCGGCTACCTGCTCTACTCTACCTCGCTGTACGTCGTCTACGCGGTGAACTTCCTTTTCGTCGGGATCAGCCAGTTCTTTGGTCCGGCCGAGGCGTCGACCATACCCGCGCTCGTACCAAAGCGTCACCTGGTAACCGCGAACTCGCTGTTCAACCTGACCTTTACCATCTCGCAGCTTGTCGGGATCGTGCTCCTTGCCCCGTGGGTCATCAAGTTCTTCGGCGCCTCCGCACTTTTCGTGATTACGGCCGGTATCTACCTCGTGGCGGGCGTTCTGACCTCATTGCTTCCGCCGGGAGTGGCTCCCGAGCGATCGCTCTCGTCCCTTCGCCGAAGTACGATCGTCGCCATCACGCGGAAGGAGCTCTCCGAGGCCTGGCGATTCATCACGTTTGACCGTCGGACCTGGTGGGCGATGGTCTTCGTCACCTTGTCGTCCACTCTGATGCTGATCTTGGCGATGCTGGCGCCGCGGTACGTCGTGGTCGTCGTCGGGATTCAGCCTGAAGATGCGGTCTTCCTATTTGCCCCGGCCGGTTTCGGCATCCTGACGATGACACTTCTGCTCGGACGGCTGGCACGCCGGTACGGAGAGATGACGCTGGCCTATCTCGGTGGCTTTCTTTCTGGCATAGCACTCGTCGCCATGGCAGTCCTGCCGTCGTTCGCGCCCGTCCTGCGGCGCTACGGCACATTACTCTTCGGCGGACCGGTCCTTCCGACGGGTCAATCGATCCTGGTTCCGCCGCTGATGGTCCTTTCCGCGGCGATCGGCGTCGGGTTTGCACTCGCGACCATTCCGTCGCAGGCAGTATTGATGGAGCGCGCACCAGTGCAAAGTCGAGGACGAATCTTCGCCGTCCTCTTGATGATGGGAAACGTGGCGGCGATCGCCCCGCTAGCTTTCTTAGGGGCACTGGCTGATCTGATTGGAGTGAACGCGGTTGTCGCGCTTGTCGGCGCGGCCACGCTCCTGATTGCGGGACTGGGCCTCCGCGAGCGCGACCAGGTGATCCTGGCTCGAGCACCACGCGAGGAGATTCCACTTCCGTGAATGCCCTGGAGGATGTCATGGTTCTCGACCGCGAGTACCTCGGACGCGTTCGCGAGGAGATCGCGACACTCGAGGAGGAGCTACGGTCCGGCGACGTTCGCGAACGTGTCCAGGCCGTGAGTAGGGCCCTCGAAGTTCCCGAGGATCTAGGCCTAGCAGCAATATATCGGGCGGCCCGACGGAGCGGCCTGACGCTGGCGCAGTTCCTCACGGATCTCGAACGAGCACTCGAGTCGGATTCACGGTAGGGAGGCACTCCGCTCTGCCAACGCGACGTCGGGTCGGCTGTGCACCACGTCGTCGGCTACCTGCCGTTCTGCCAGGGCATCACCTGCCGGTCCCTGGACGCGTCGCCGCACTCCCGGGTCAGCGCTCTTGAAGTCGGCGGGACGAAACGGATCACGTCGCCACCGGCCAGAACCTTCAAAGACGTCTGGCCAGGTCCCGAAGCCGACGCGAGGCTTGCGCACACGCGCGGTCCCGTTTAGAATGTAAACTGTGCGGTCTCGCTTCCAGCCGCGCAGCAGCGCAACGGGCGAGACCATATTATGTGGGCCGTTAGCTCAGCTGGCAGAGCACCTGACTTTTAATCAGGGTGTCGCAGGTTCGAATCCTGCACGGCCTACCCGAAAACCTGGCGTTCTGACGCCAGAAACACCGAAAGCCCGTCGCGGATCGACGGGCTTTTCGTTATTTCGCCGACCAGGGAGAACCGCCCACCAAGCAGAATCCTCCCCCCGCGCGAACAGGTCGCCCCCGCCTTCACCAGTGCGTGCCCGCTGGATCACCGCGCCGAGAGCCTCGCGGGTGATGCGCAGCAGCTTCTGGGCCTGCCGAGCGCATCCCACCGCGCCACGCCGATTCCGCGCCGATCATCTGAAGAGGCCGGAACGGTTACTGCATCAAGCCGACCTGGTGATTGTCGACGTCGACGACACCCGATCGTCACTGTATCTCCGTCGAGGTCAGATGCATCTGCCGCCTCACTGGCAGCAAGCGCAACCCTCCCGTGATCCTGCCATCACAGAGGTCGCTGCTCCTCGTCCGACCCGTCGTCCTCGGGGTCCCAGGCTCCGTCGAACACTCGGCGTTCCCGGTCTTTTCAGCAGCGCCTACGGTAACGTCGGATCGTCAATCTATTACGCGCTCGGCGTTACTGCGCTCTACGCGCTCGGACTAACACCACCGGTCTTCATGGTCGCGGGCGTGCTGTTTGCTCTCACTGCGCTCGTCTACGCGGAGGGAGCAACGATGTTCCCGGAGGCGGGCGGGTCGTCCAGCTTCGCCCGCCACGCTTTCAACGACTTCGTCGGCTTCGTCGCTGGCTGGGCCCTCATGCTGGATTACGTGATCACCATCGCCATCTCTGCCTTCAGCGTACCAAGCTATCTCGCCGTCTTTCTGCCTGTTCTCAAGACGTACCCGGTGAATAGCTTCTGCGCGATCGGGGTCGTCGCGGCCCTCGCCATCGTCAACGTCATCGGCGTCAGCGAATCGTCGTGGATCAATGTCGCCCTGTCTGCCCTGGACCTCGTCACCCAGACCGTCATCGTCGTCATCGGGCTCCTCGTCGTGTTCAGCCTCTCGACCCTGATTGAAAACGTTCACCTGGGGGTCGCTCCGACGTGGCCAAATCTGATCTACAGTATCTCGATATCGATGATCGCCTACACCGGCATCGAGACGGTGTCAAACCTCGCCGAAGAGGCCCAGAATCCGGGCCGAGACGTACCCCGCGCGACCGTGCTGATCGTGGCCGCAGTACTGGGGCTGTATCTGTTGATCTCACTGATCGCGTTGAGTGCGATGCCCGTCCAGCTGGTCGGCGGGCAATGGACGACCCCGTTAGGCACGACCTTCCTCGCGGATCCGATTATCGGGATCATTCGAGGTTTCCCCTCGACCGTACCGACCTCGATCACCAACGCACTGGCAGCCTGGGTTGGCATCCTCGCGGCGACAATTCTGATCATCGCCACAAACGCGGGCATTCTCGGGTTGAGCCGGCTGGCCTATTCGCTGAGTGAACATCGAGACCTGCCACCGTTCCTCGGCGTCGTTCATCCTCGCTTCCAGACACCATACGCTGCGATCCTGATCTTCTCGGCTGTCGCGGCGGCGCTGATTGCCCCTGGCAGTCTTCCGATCCTGGCTGATCTCTACAGCTTTGGGGCGATGCTCGCTTTCACCTTTGCGCATTTGTCGATTCTGGCGCTGCGGATCCGACACCCCGACCTCGATCGTCCCTATCGAGCGCCGCTCAATGTCCGGTTCCGTGGTACCACGATTACGCTCGCCGCCGTCATCGGCGGCCTGGGAACCTTCGCGACCTGGCTGGTCGTCGTTGTGACCCACGTGGAAGGTCGAACCGTTGGATTTCTGTGGCTCGCCATTGGGCTGGCGGTCTACGTCCTCTATCGACGATCGATCGGCCTCGGGCTCACCGAGTCGGCGCCGGACCCCGCGTCCCGATCTCGCTCACCCTAGGGAATGGGCAATGCGCCGCTGCCTGGGCCAGGCCCGGACGATTACCGCGTAAGCGGCGTGATTCCATCGCGAATCAGCTTGACGGCGATCGCGGCTAGCAGAAGACTCACGACCTTCGACACTGCGCGCAGACCGTTTCGGCCGAAGAGCGAGGTGATCGTTTCCGCCCCAAGGAAGAGCCTCCAGGCAAGGATCACATTCGCCAGGAAGGCTGCACCGGTCAGCAGGATACCGTAACGATCGCTCAGGACGATCACGGTCGTGAGTGTCGCGGGTCCGACAAGAAGTGGCGTCCCGATGGGGACAACGCCAAGATCAGGTGATGAAAGGCTGCCCCGTCCCTCGTGCCCGCCACCGGCGACCAGATCACTCACGGCCAGGGCGAGCAGGACCACGCCACCGGCGATCAGGAAGTCGTCAACGTCCACCCCGAGGATCGATAGCAGCCAGCGCCCGCCGACGATGAAGATCGCGCCAAGAGCCAGGGCGGTGATCAGCGCATCACGCAGCTGACGATGGCGCTCGGCGGCGGGCAGATCTCCCATCCAGGCGGTGACGAGAGCAACCGCACTGACCGGATCCATCGCCACGAACACGGGAATGACCAGCGCGATCGCGGTATTCAGGACGGCAAGCACATCTCCTCATCCAGCGCAGAGCGGACGGCGACCCGGATCCGGGAACCGTTGGTGAAATCGTAACTCGTAGAGCATCGCGTGAGCGAGCATGCCGACGCGCCGTGTCGCGCCGAAGCAAGGCTGCCCGGAGCTTCTGCAACTCGTGAACCAGCACGGTCAGCTCGTGCCGCCAGCCTGCAGCCAGGGACCGCTGAACGTACGGGATCCTGAGCTGTCTACCCGTGCACGCTTGTGATGGACTACCACCCGGAGAAGAGATCTGCTCATTGACAACGATTCGTTAGTGCTCTAGGCTGACTTCGGTGAACGAGATAGCGGGCGATCGCATCGCGGCAGTCTGAGGCGAGGACGGAATGTCCAGGCGGT
Source organism: Chloroflexota bacterium (assembly GCA_902810745.1). GTDB lineage: Bacteria > Chloroflexota > UBA6077 > FW602-bin22 > CADDYW01 > CADDYW01. The sequence continues at coordinate 25,969 of CADDYW010000001.1, forward strand.
TGATCTTGGTTGTCCTGGCCCTTTCGACTGCCGCCGCTCTCGTTGTCGGCCCGTCCCCGGCGGCCGCGGAGCCGCAGTGCCGGTTCGTGCTTGGCTTCAAGACACTCCACGATATGATCCCGGATATCGTCGGCGATTGCCTGGTCAACGAGCATTTCAATCCCAGGAATGGCGACAGCCTTCAAGAAACGTCGCACGGTCTGATGGTCTGGCGCAAAGCGGACAACTGGACCGCCTTTACCGATGGGTATCGAACGTGGATCAATGGCCCTTACGGTCTTCAGGTGCGGCTGAACACCGAACGCTTTCCCTGGGAGCCACCGTTGAGTGCGTGTTCGATTCCGAGCGATGCCCTGACCTTCAACCCCGCGACAATTGGTCCTGACGGATCGGCACTGGGCAGCTTCACTGTCGAAAACCCGTGTGAGCTACCCGCCAATCTGATGATCGACATCTTCACCCAGTCCCCGACCGACAGCAACGTCATCGCCGATGCGCCCACGATCTTTGTTCAGGATCTGCCGCCACACGTCAGTCAGACGTTCAGCTATCGGGTACTGATGGCCATCCCCGGCAGTGCTCCCCAGACCGGCTTCTCGTGGTTTACTGGCTCCGCCGATCGCTGGCTCTGTGTCGACGTCGGGGCTACCCGCTGCCTCAAGATCGATCCCTGGCTCAAGAGCACCGTGACTGCGCTGCGTTCTCTCGACGAGGGTCAGGCACTCCTCAAGATTGCCGCGGATTCCGGCACGCGGATCCAGAGAGACGTCACCACCGCCGGCCTGATTGCATCCTACGCACCCGCGACCCGCACGATCTCCCTCGACCCGCGCCTGGACGCGTATTCCTCCTGGGTTCGAGCGACGGTTCTGTCCCACGAGCTACAGCACGCCGCCGATGATGCCGCGGGAAATCTCAACTTCACACCGGCGAACTGCTACCTCGCCGAGGAGACGGCGTTCCGTCGTCAGGCACAGGTCTGGAGTGACTTCTGGCACGACCGTCTGCCGCCGAATCTCGACGCGATGCACAAGATGCTGAACGACGTAACTCTGACGGTGGCACGAGATCCGTCCGGATTCGTCACGTCTCTGGTGAGCGCGTATCGGAGCGAGTGTAATCCCTCCACGAGCGGCAGCTGAGAGCGGAGCCCCGGATCCTGGCCGATCGGGTGCTTCGGGCCCAACGAGTTTCTGGCGTTCGGGTTAGCAGGCGCCGTGATCTGCCGAGTCGCCCACTGCCGTGGTAACAGCAGTACCCCGGGCACGTGAGCCTCCAGGAGAACCTCGCCGTGCCCCCTGTCAGAGGCGAGATCCGCTCGTGGCGTCCGACCGACAGCGAGGTTGGAGGCAGCTGCGGTCAGATCGCTCCGTCCGAGCTAAGCGGCGCCAGCCACAGCGACCCACTGCACAATGATGAGGAATCGAGCCCTCTAGGGATCGCGGGCCACGCCCGAGCCGGGTCAGGCCACCCGCGCACTCATCCTCGGCGTGCCGACAACCTCCTCGGGCGGGCCGCCCTTACCCACAATCGCCAGAATGAACAGGAGTGCCGCGCACAGGAAGAAGATCTGGCCGTTCGCGGCGACGAACCGAAGCGCCACGATCGAGATCAGGCCACTCACGATGGCGGCGTAGCGGCCACTCGTCGATCCATCGGTGACGCTAAACGAGAGCAGGAAGTACCACACGGCCAGAAGAATGGGCGCGACGTCTGCCGCGGAAAGAGTGCTTGGCAGCAGGGGTTCGACGAGATTGGGCGGGAGGTGGATCGTGACATTTGGCAGCTCGAAAATCGGCATCGTCGTTCTCAGCGTGTAGAGGCCCACCATCCCCAGCGCGTCCAGGACCGGCTTTCCCAGCCAGAGCAAGCCGAGAATAAAGGCGGGAACGCTCGCGAACTCAAGTGCGAGTCGGCGGACAACGCCGATGCTGCGCGACAGGACCGATGGTCCCGGCGGGATCTGCTCGGCCTCCTGGGCGGCCTGCCGCGCCGCCGCGAGCGACCGCTCGCGGTCGCGCCGCAGCTTCGCCAGTGCCAGGTCATCCTTGGCTTCCTGGCTCTCCGGCACCGCTGCCACCATCTGCTCAAGGCAGGCGATGACGTCATTCAAGGTCGCAGCAGTTCGGCACCGCCAGCGCCAGGCCAGCTCGCTGTGCGGATTGGCCTGCGTCGCCAGGGTAAAGTACCGATGCGCGCCCTCCTCGTCACCCCCCATCAGGGCCTTGAGCCCATCCAGAGTGAAGAAATCTTCCTTCGCAAGGAGCTCTTCTTCGATCTTCGACGACAGTCGTCCGCATTGCTGGCAGAACGTCATGGTCGGGGGATTGAACGTGAAGCAATTTGCGCATTCCCACTTCATTCCCGCGATCGCACTCCGGGTCGACACGACCGTCGCGGGCCCTTCGACAGTCGGCGTGGGATACACGCCGTCGGCCAGCGCTGGCTCCTCGGCTGACGGCGAAACCGGTGGCTCGTCTACCAAAGTTTCAGCTGGCTTCGGGCGCATCATCACTCGCGCACGGGAAAGCCCCGAGATGCTCGGACGCACGTTGAGCGTGGGAGCCCGAAGCTGCCGGCCGCGGATCGACATCCACGCGCGGACCGCACCTGCCTGAACGTGGACCCAGAGATTGGCGAGAATCGGACCGACGACCGGCGCGGCGATTCGCCAGCCCTCGACCACGCCGGTGATCACAAGCTGGCCGATAAAGACGAGAACCGCGAGGAAGGCCCTCGGCCAGCGGTTGCGCATAGTCACGCGCTCCATCTCATCGAATCGTTCGCGCAGCGAGGCGGTGAACTGATGCCAGCGACTGTCCGGCGTTTCGGCTGCGGCGGGCGAAACCATCAGCCAGGGACACTTCAGGTAGTTCGTCGTCAGGCAGTAGCGCTCCTGGTGCGATTGATCGATGCGCTCGCGCTGCATATACAGATAGCATCGATGCTCGGATGAGGGCTCCGGCAGATGCCCAAACTGGTCGTGCGCGAGACCCAGGTACGGGCACGTCGGCTTCACTGCCTCGGCCGGCTCACTCTTGTTACTACCCAGGATTCGGTCACGCATGCCGCCCTCCGTTCATTGAGACCCCGCGCTCGTGACGCCCACCTCGTGCTTCGACGTCCACGGGGACAATCGCCAGCGAATGCTCCGGTGACGGGGATTGGTCGCGTCGACGGTCTCCGATCGTTCGACACGACCCGTTTCACTGAGATGATCCAGCAGCTGGCTCAACGTACGCAGGCTGTGCGGCCCACGGCCATTCAGCCGCTGAGCAATCTCCTTCGCAGTCGCCCACTCGCTTCGGGAAAGCGTGCTGCAAACCTCCTGCTCCCACTGCCGCCGCAAGCGCTCACGCCGACTGGGCGGTCGGGCTGGGCGGCCGCCCGTGGGCCCGTTCGCATCACCTACCCAGCTTCGCAGGACCGGAAAATACGGTTTGAGGTCACCAAGCGCGCCGTCAAACGTTCCCCCTTCGGCAAGGTAACGCTTCAGCCACGACATGATGACCTCGATACCATCTGCGAATCCCTGGCAGAAGCCCGGACCGTCGACCGGCGACACCTCGGACACGAGCTGGTAGCCGTACAGCGCGCCAACGTAAAATCCAGTTCGGTAGGCCAGCGACGCCGCCGGCTCGTAGGTGCACGCCTGCCCGCCCTCTGTACTGACGTACCTGTCGCTCTCCGGGGACTCGAAATCCGGTTCAGGTCGACGTGTACGATCGATCGGGGCCGAGCACACCCTTGCCTCGCGCAGTAAGCGTCGCTGAGCGCTTCCAGCGAGCATTATAGAAACAAGGCAGGCACATAACTAGAGGAAAATTCCCCTCAACCGGACAAAGAATCGTGTTGTCCCACCCTTTCGACGCGGGCCTCCTCGTCGACGCTCGGTGTTTCGCTGAACTGGAGCCCGCGGAGCTCGGGAAAAAGCAGACGTGCTGCCGGACCTGTCAGCCAGCCTCCGCCGCCACGCTAGGACCGAGCTCACACACGAGATCCCACAGCTGCCGAACGTGCTCACGCGTGGTTCGAAGATTGCCAATCGCAGCGTGCAGAGCATAATGTCCCCGAATGCGCGTGTGCGAGATGAAGGCACGGCCGGTCGCGTTGACCGCCGCTTCGAGCCTCGCGTTGATGCGATCCAGCCACTCCTCGGACCGCGAATCCACTCCCGCGACGGCCCGCGACGGACGATAGCGGAAATTGACCGTCGACAGCGGAACCGGGGCAAGGCGTTCGAAATCCGGCGCCTCGTCGATCCAACGGGTCAGTTCCTTGGCTAGCTGTACGTGCTCGCGGAGGCGCGCAATCAAACCCTGTCTCCCGAAGTATCTCAAGACGAACCAGAGCTTGAGCGCGCGGAACCGCCTTCCAAGTGACACTCCATAATCCATCAGGTTGCGCACGGTGCCGTCCTCGCTCGTTCGCAGGTACTCGGGGACGAGGCTGAAGGCGTCTCGGACCGTGTCGGGATGCCTGGTATAGAGCACGCTGCAGTCGATCGGCGTAAACAGCCACTTGTGAGGATTCACCACGATCGAGTCGGCACGGTCACAGCCATCGAGGACCCATCTGAGCTCGGGAACAATCGCGGCGCTACCGCCGTACGCCGCATCGACGTGCAGCCACAGCTTCTCCCTCTCGCAGATCTCGGCAATCGCTGGCACCGGATCGACGCTGGTCGTGGATGTCGTCCCGACGACCGCGACGACGGCAAACGGCAGCCATCCCCGCTGCCGGTCCTCGGCGATGGCACGAGCAAGCGCAGCCGGATCAAGCCGAAAAGCGCTATCGGTTGGAATCTTCCGCACGCCTTCCTGGCCAATTCCAAGAACGATCGCTGCCTTATCGACTGAGGAGTGAGCCTCCTCGGAGGCGTACAGGCGCAACCGGGGCACGCCCTCGCGACCCGCGAGCCCGAGCCGGCGAATCTGCAGACCCTGGAGTGCCTCGCGCGCGGCGGCCAGAGCGTACAGCGTGCTCGACGACGCGGTGTCGTTAATCGTGCCGAAGAACTCCGACGGAAGGCCGAGGAGCTGACGGAGCCAGCTGAGCGTCACCTCCTCGAGCTCAGTCGCCGCGGGCGACGTCATCCACAGCATCGCGTTGACATTGAGCGCTGCCGCGAGCATCTCCCCCAGGATGCCCGGACCCGATCCAGTAATTCCAAAGTAGCCCATGAATCCGGGGTGATTCCAGTGGGTAATCCCTGGCAGGACTTTATCCTCGAAGTCCGCCAGGATGCGCTCCATCGGCTCGGGATCGTCGGGCGGACTCGTCGGCAGCTGCCGCCTGACCTCGCCCGGTACCACCTTCGCGGCCACTGGAAATCGATCGATATGTTCGAGATAGTCCGCAATCCACTCGACGGCCTGATATGCCGTCCTGCGGAACTCCTCCGGCCCCATGTCGCCGAGGCTGCCCTGGTCAATCTGATCGTGCAATGAATCCGTCATCGCCTGTCCTCTACCCGTGGCTGTCGAGGGAAAGAAGCCGGTCGCAGCGCTCTTGGCGGCGTCGGTTGCCGCCCGATGGATCGGTCCTTTCGGCGGCGCCAGTGTACCATGGATCTCCGCACCCACCAACCAGCGCCAGCCCGCATCAATCGAATCGTACAATCAACGACTCGAGTGGGAGCCGCTCCCGCCGGACCGGGTCCCGTGCCGCGTAGCCCACCGTGAGGAGCGCGTGCGGCTCGAGGTCCGAGTCAAGCCCAAGCGCCGCGCGCACGGTGTCAGAGCAAAATAGCGGCGCGCACATCCAGCCCGCGTCGAGGCCAAGCTGGTAGGCAGCGAGCAAGAGGTTTTGCGCGGCCGCGCCCAGGCTCTGCACAGCCATGGTACGTTCTGCTTCCTGCCGCACGGGATCCGGATAGCGATCCAGGTCGACCAGGTAGAGACAGAGAACGATACACGCCGGCGCTTCGAGGATACGCTGGCGAGATCGAAGCTTTCGCCTGGCGATGATCTCGGGCGCCTCCCCGTCGAGCGCAAGCTGGCGCTCCCATTCGTCGCCCATGGCGTCGGCCAGCTTGAGCTTGAGGTCTGGACGGGTCACGACGACGAATCGCCACGGCATCCGGCCGTGGGGCGAGGGTGCCCAGCGCGCGGCTTCGAGCAGACGTTGGATCAGGGCGGGAGGCACCGCGTCCGGCCGAAACGCTCGAACCGACCGGCGGCCGCGAATGATGGCATCGAAGTCGAGGTTCCGGACCAGAGATGCCTGCCTCCAGTCGAAGAAACCTGGCGCCGATGACCAGACGTGCGACGCGTATGGCACGATGCGAATGAGCGGATTCCGGTCGATTGCCATCGCTTCGTACTGAGGATACTTCTCCCGCAGAAGAGTAATCACGTCCCGGTGACGCTGATCATCGGGGTCCAGCAGGTCTGCCAGCCCACGGACTAGGACATAGGCTAACCGACTCCAATCCTCGGCATAGTCGTCGACGAGGAAGGCGACGTCAGGATGGTCGATCAGATTGCGGACGCGCCGAAGGCGGAGTGGCGACACGCGCTTGGGCTTCTCGTCGAGGGGGATGTAGATCGCGCTACCGTCGACGACGTAGCAGACCGGCACCAGGTGCGGCCGTCCGCGATCATCGACCGTGGCGAGATGGGCGAGGCGGCGACTAGCCAGGTATTGCCACGTACTCGGCGCCACGGACGCCGGGACAGACATGCTCTCGGCCATCAGCGCTTCACGAGCCAGGGACGTACCGTCCCGACGAGATAGAGCGAGCCGGTGACGCAGATCAGATCCGTCGGCCCGGCCATGCCCAGGGCACGCTGGACCGCACAGTAAGGATCGGCGTCGACGTGCTGCTCCAGGTCGGGTCGCAGCCGGGCGCACAGCCTCGCAACGGCCGCCGGGTCGAGCGCCTGGCCCTGCCCATAGTCCGTGTCGCTGTCGAAACGGGTAAGAATGACCCGCCGCAGCAGAGGGAGAATCGCCGCGAGCGTCGCCTCGAGATCGTGACCCCGTTTGAAGGCCAGCACGGCGGTAATCGAACGACCAGCGTACAGCGATGCAAGTGCCTCCGCCAGTGCGGTCATCTTCGCCGGGTTGTGCGCGCCATCCAGCAGCACGAGAGGATCACGCGCGGCCACCTCCAGCCGTCCGGGAACCTCGACCGTCGCCAGGCCACGACGTATCGCCTCGTCCGGTGCGTCGAATCCGGATTCGCCCAGCGCGTCGACGGCGGCGACGGCCAGTGCCGCGTTCGCCACCTGATGGGCGCCACGCGGTCGGAGGCTCAGATCGGCCAGCCGCCGCCGGGGAATCTGAAGGTCAAAAGAGCTGCCATCGGGTCCCAGGGCGCTGATCGTATACTGAATCTCGCGGCCAACCTGCCACAGCGGCGCGTGAACGTCTGCACATCGCTGCTCGACGATTGCTCTGACCGATGGCTGCACCGCACCACTGATCGCCGGCACGCCGGGTTTCATAATCCCAACTTTGTCCCGCGCGATCTTCTCCACGGTGTCGCCTAGCACCTCGGTGTGATCGAGGTCGACATTGGTCAGCACGGCAACCCGAGGTGATACGACGTTCGTTCCGTCGTAGGTTCCGCCCAGACCAACCTCCACGACCGCGACGTCGACGCGCTCGCGACGAAAATACTCGAAAGCAACGGCGACGGTCAGCTCATACCACGTAGGATTGACTCGCCGCGCGGCCGGTGCCACCACTTGAATCAGATCGATCAGTTGGTCCGACGGAATCGACATCCCATCAATCACAAAGCGCTCCTCGACACGTTCGAGGTGAGGCTTGACGTGAAGACCGACGTGATAGCCGGCCTCCCGAAGAATGGCAGCCGCGATGGTTGCCGTCGATCCCTTGCCGGACGTTCCACCGATGTGGAGGACGTCGAGGTGGGCCTCCGGGTTGCCAATCTCGGCGAGCAGTCGCCGCATGCGTTCCAGCGTGGGCTTCTCGCCGGGACGGGATGGTACCGCCAGCTTCCAGAGTAGCTCGTCGGCGGTCACCGCTTGACCTCCTGGCGGACACGTTGCGCCGCGTGGGGACACGGACGAGCAAGCCGAGCGGCGTCGCCTCGCCGAATCGTCGCAATCATCTCAACAGTCCCGTCGTGCAGATCCTCGATGGGATTATACTGGAGCGCCGTCGGACACGATACCACCTGCCGCGACGAGACGGCGCGACGAAGAATGTCCCGCGCGGTTTGACGCGGCGGTCGTGACGCGTGTACGCTTCCCTTCGAGTCCGGCGACGAGTACAGGTATGGAGCAGGAGCGAGCACACCCGGATCACGACGACGCGCGCTGGATCACCCCCGCGACGGCCGAAGAGGCAGTTCACGTTTTCGTCGACGTATGGTCTCAGGGGCGGCCGACGGCGGTGGGTGACGCTCGAAGGATGCATTCCCCGCCACCAGATCTAACCTTGATCTCGACGGAGCGTCTCAATCGGATTCTTCACGTCGATCGTGAGAATGGTGCAATCGTCCTGGAAGCGGGGACCACGATTGACGACGTTCGCACCACGACCAGTCGCGTTGGCCTCTGGTGCCCGGCCCTGCGCTGGCTACCGGGACGGACGAGCATCGGCGCGGCCGTCACCGGAGGGCACGGGCGTCGCGGACGCCGGTACGGATCGGTTCCCGATTATATCCTCGGGATGCGCTTCATCTGCCCGGAAGCAGGTCTCGTCCGCCACGGCGGGATGACGATCAAGAACGCGACGGGGTACAACCTGAGCGCAGCCGTCGCGGGGTCGCGTGGCACTCTCGGAGTCGTCGTCGAAGTTATCCTGCGACTGGTGCCGATTCCCCCCGCCCGCCTGGTCCGTCGCGTGGACTTCGCGTCGGCGGATGAGGCCCTCGCCGCGACGCGCACGCTCGCCGACGTGACGCTCGGAGTCGACGCGCTCGAGCTGGCCAGCAGTTTGCCAGACGGCACCGGCCAGCTTCTCCTCGAGATCGAGGACGCGGCGACGACCGTAGCGCAGCGACGGCTCGCAACTCTGATCGAACGCGCTGCCTCTCTGGGCGGTTGGACCGACGTCGAGACGGCGTGGCCGCCCTGTTCAACCGAGCCAGATCGCTCGGCCGCACGCGCGGCGGTCGAGCCGCGACGACTCGCGGCGGTTGGCGCCCAGATCGTAGGTGCTGCGCGTGACCGTGGCGTGAAGGGATGGCTTCTCGCCGAGGCGACCGGTGGCGCCGTGGAGCTGATTGGGGCTTCCGAGAGCCAAGCATCTATCGTCGAGATTATCCGAGGCACCCGCGCGTCGCAGGCTCCCGGCGTGGCGGGTCATCTCCATGCCGCCCTCAAAGCCGCTTTTGATCCCGCCGGCCTTCTTCACGCGCTCTGACGGTCGCTCGACACGGGGTCGCAAGTGGGCCGATCCTACACCGGCAGCCGCTTCCGCCATCAGGTACAACCGACTTCCAATGCGTTCTTCCTTGACTTCTCCCCGGGGCAGACTAGAATTTTGGTAGACAAGGAGCCAGGTTTGCGCGCCGCCGATCACGTACCCGTGTTGCTTGACGAGACGGTGGATCTGCTCCAGCCGCGCGCAGGCGGTACCTACGTGGATGGAACAGTCGGCGGTGGCGGGCACGCCGAAGCGATCCTGGAGCGTTCGTCCCCGGATGGACGGCTTCTCGGGCTGGATCTAGACCCGGAAGCATTGGACCGAGCAGCTGAACGGCTGAGACGCTTTGGCGATCGGGTCACCCTCGTCCACGAGAGTTTCGCCGATCTCGAGCGAGTCGTTCGCTGGAACGGGTTCGCACCGGCCGACGGTATCCTGCTTGATCTGGGCCTCTCGTCATTCCAGCTAGAACATCCGAAGCGCGGCTTCGGGTTCCGGGTCGAAGCTCCACTGGATATGCGATTCAACCCACTTCAGCAGACACCGACCGCCCGTGATCTCGTCAATAAGCTCGATGCGCGGGAGCTTGCCGATCTGCTCCGACGATATGGCGAAGAACCACTTGCCAAGCCGATCGCCCGAGCGATCGTCACACGACGACAACGACGGCCGATCGAAACGACCGCCGAGCTCGCTCGCATCGTCGAGAGCGTCGCCGGGCGCGCTCGGGGCAAAATTCATCCGGCAACGCGGACCTTCCAGGCTCTGCGCATCGCCGTGAATCGCGAGCTGGACGCGCTGGAGCGCGCGCTTCCTCAGGCAATCGAGGTTCTTGGTCCCGGGGGGCGGCTCGCGGTGATCTCATTCCATTCACTCGAGGACCGCATCGTGAAACGGTTCTTCGTCGACCAGGCCGCGACCTGCGTGTGCCCGCCCGGGCTTCCGGTGTGTGTCTGCGGTCGCAAACCAACGATTCGGATCCTGACACGAAGAGCAGTTCGGCCCACGCCGCGAGAGGTCGCCGAAAACCCTCGTAGCCGGAGCGCGATCCTGCGCTGCGCAGAGCGACTGGCCGGATGAGCACGAGGTGGCGTGACTGGAGGTTATTCCGATCGAACACGTCATTACTCGCCAGGGCGTTCTGCCGCGGATTCCTCGGAGAGTCTGGCTGATTCCCGCGTTCCTGTCCGCGGCGGTGCTCAGCCTGGTCTACCTCAGTCAGACGAGTGATATCGCCGCCAGTGGCTACGATATCGCGAGCCTTCAGGCGCAGAGGGAAGTCCTGGAGATGCAGAACGAGCAGCTTCGTTTCCAGGTCGCGCAGCTCCAATCACTCGATCGTATTGATCGCGAGGCGTCGAGCCGGCTACACATGGGTCCGCCGGAGCGAGAGATCTTCATCTCTGCTCCACCCGTCGAGGTTGCGACGCCGAGACCGTCGCCAACTCCTGTTGATCGTCGTCCGGAACAGCGTCTCGAGTCACCCTGGCAGCTGGTGCAGGATGATATCCGTGCGTTCCGGACGTATCTCGCATCCAGGTGCGGCATCGGATGCTGAAAGCCGTTGCTGTGCAATGAGATCTGGACGGTCTCCCCTCGACATCGACCCGAGCTACCTCGAGACGCGGCGCTGGCGCGTGTACGTGCTCGTCGCGGTCTTTGCCACGTTTTGTGGCGTGCTGACCGCGCGGCTAATCTTCATCCAGGCGCTGCAGAGTGCTCACTTTCGCTCGATGGCAACAGAAGAGCACTGGCGACGAACAGTGCTCCCGCCGCGACGCGGCGATATTCTCGACAGTAACGGGGTCCCCCTCGCGACCAGTGTCCCCTTCCAGTCGCTGTACGCGGCGACCTCCGAGATCAGGAACACTGAACGCGTCGCCGCGGCCCTGGCACCCCTTCTTGATGAATCTCCTGCCTTGCTCGGGGCGAAGCTATCGGCGAAACAGCTCGCGCCAGTACTGATCAAGCGGTGGCTTCCTGACGACGTGGCTTCCAGGGTCAGCAAGCTTGGCTTCGACGGACTGTTTCTGCAGATCGAGCCGCGGCGTGTCTATCCCCAGGGCACCCTTGCCGCGCAGCTACTCGGAGTGGTAGGCGTCGATAACAATGGCTTGAGCGGGCTCGAGCTTGAGTTCAACTCGGACATCGCGGGCAAGCCCGGGGAGCTCGTCGCCGAGCGGGATACGGCGGGGGACGCAATCGCGCTCGGGCCACACCAGTACACGCCTCCGGTCGATGGATCCACGATCACGCTGACGGTCGACCGCTACGTGGAATGGGTCGCCGAGCGCGAGCTCCAGGCGGCAATTCGCCAATACGGCGCCCGCGGTGGTAGTATTGTCATCCTCGATCCGCGAACCGGCGCCGTCCTCGCGATGGCCGGCGCGCCAAGCTTTCGTCCGGACGACCCCAACCTGTACAGCGAGGAGAACATCGCTCACTACAATATTCCGGGCGTCTCCAGCGCCTACGAGCCTGGCTCAATCTTCAAGGTCATCACGATGGCGGCAGCGCTCGATACGGGGACCGTGGCGCCAGATACCGCGTTTGTCGACCCCGGCGTTTTCACGTATGATGGCGGAACCATTCACAATGCGAGCCCGCGCCCCCTCGGACTCGAGACGATGACCCAGACGCTCATCTATTCATCCAACGTCGGTGCAAGCTGGGCCGCCGCTCGCGTGGGTGCCACGAATTTCTATCGGTACGTCCAGGCGTTTGGATTCGGCAAGCCAACCGGCATCGAGCTTCCTGGCGAGGCGAATGGCACGGTGCGCCTGCCTTCTGACCCGGTCTGGTTTCCCTTCGATCTGGTGACGAACGCGTTTGGTCAGGGAATTTCAGTCACACCGCTCCAGATGGCAGTCGCCGTCGCCGCGATCGCGAATGGCGGCACTTTGCTTAAGCCGTATGTTGTTCAGAAAGTCTCCGGTCCGGACGGAACGCGCGTCTACTACCCGACTGTCCGAGGACAGGTGATCCACCAGGAGACGGCGGCGAATCTGACGCGCATGCTGGTCGCGGTCGTGGACGATCCGAAAAACACCCCAGCCAGCGCGGCACGGGTTCCGGGATACTCCATCGCGGGAAAGCCCGGCACCGCCGAGGTCCCGGGGGATAACGGATACAGTAAGACCGACACGATCGCCTCGTTCGTCGGGTACGCGCCGGCCGAGGCCCCGCGCTTTGTCATCGTGGTTCGCATTGACGGGCCCAGGGAACCTCAGGGGAGTGATGCGGCCGCGGCGCGAGTCTTTGGCGCAATTGCCCGGCAGCTGTTACAGTACTATCAGATACCACCGAACCGGCCAGATGGTGAAAATGGTACGTAAGTTGCGCACGCTCGAATGATCGGTTGTGAGGCGTTCGTGAAAAGCTCCGCTGATGACAGAGAGAACCGATGAGTGCTGCCTTCATTATTGGCCTGGTGCCGCTCAGCTTCCTCATCGGGATGCTGTGGGCACCACCGTTCATTCGGCTGCTGCGTCGGGTGAAGTTCGGCAAGCAGATCCGCCTTGAAGGTCCGGCCAGCCATCAGGCGAAGGCGGGAACGCCGACGCTGGGCGGATGGTTGTTCATCCTGACGTCGGCCGTCATCTCCGTCGCGATCGCGCCCGATCGTCTTTCCGTGGCGCCGCCGATCGTCGCGATGCTCGCGTTCGGCACCGTCGGTGCGCTCGATGACTACGCGAATATGAAGAGCAAGGAAGGTGTCGGTTTTCGTGTTCGCCACAAGTTCGTATGGCACGGATTGATGGCGCTCGCGCTGGCGTGGTGGCTTTTCCAGACGCCTGCGCTGCGGGTACAGCGCTTTCCCGCCGGGCTGACGCTCGATCTTGGCTGGGCCTTCATTCCATTCGCCGCGTTTGCAATCTTTAGCTGCACGGCAGGCGTGAACGAGATCGATGGCCTGGATGGCCTCGCCGGTGGAACGTCGCTCGCCGCGTACGCGAGCTACCTCGGGCTGGCGCTCTCGGCACACCTGCAGGCGCCCGCGATCGTCGCGGCGACGGTGATCGGCTCGCTCCTCGCCTATCTCTGGTTCAATGTCAACCCGGCACGCGTGTTCATGGGAGACACCGGCGCCCTCGCGCTCGGGGCCGGTCTGGCGGTCCTGGCGTTCCAGACGCGCTGGGCACTTCTGCTGCCGATCATTGGCATCGTTTTCGTCATGGAGCTTCTCTCGGTGATCTTGCAGGTTGGTTACTTCAAGCTTACAGGCGGGCGTCGTCTCTTCCGGATGACGCCGATTCATCACCACTTCGAGCTGGGTGGTGCCTCCGAACCACTCATCGTCTCTCGATTCTGGATCGCCGCGGCGGTCGCGGCAGCCGTGGGGCTGGCACTGGGATTCTAATGGATCGAGCTGGGCATTCGCTTCCAGAAGACTTCCGAGGTCGGCAGGTCACGCTGGTCGGCCTGGGAACCAGGACGCACGTCGCGCTCGCCCGTTATCTCGTCGGGAAGGGTGCACGCGTGCGCATCAGCGAACGAAAACCTCGCGAGCAACTGTCGAGGGAGCTGGAGCTGATCGCGGATCTTCCGGTGGAGCTCCGCCTCGGCGGGCACCAGCCGGAAGACGTACTCGACGCGGACGTCGTCTTCGTATCCCCCGGGGTACCGCGGGAAATTCCAGTTCTCGGAGTGGCATGCGAGCGTGGTATTCCGATCTCAAGCGAGATCGAGCTTCTGTTCGCGCGCTGTCTCGCGCCAATCGTCGGGATTACCGGCTCGGCCGGGAAGACGACGACGACGACGCTCGTAGGAGAGATGCTCCGAGCAGACGGCCGTGCGGTTTACGTGGGTGGCAACATCGGCATCCCACTCATCGAGAAGGTCGACGACATTGCTGCCGATAGCTGGGTTGTGCTCGAGCTGAGCAGCTACCAGCTCGAGGCGCTCGATCGCAGCGCGCACGTCGGAGCAATCCTCAACGTGACGCCAAATCATCTCGATCGCCATCCATCCTTCGAGCACTACCGAGAAAGCAAGTTCAATCTGGTGCGCCACCAGAGCCCGGGCGACACGGCGATTCTTGGCGCGGATGATCCCGTCGCGGCGTCACTCGCCCCGCGTTGCACCGGGTCGGTCCGCTGGTTCTCCAGCGATCACGACGTGACGGTCGGAGCGTATCGGCGCGGCGACGAGCTCATCGTTCGTGACGAATCGGTCGACGCGAGGTTCGCGGTCACCTCCGATCTCAAGGTGCCGGGCGCTCACAATGTCTTGAACGTCCTTGCCGCAGCGGCGGTCGCTCGTGCCACGGGCGTGAGGCTTGCCGCGATCAGCCAGATCGCTACGACGTTCACCGGCGTCGAGCATCGCCTCGAGTTCGTGCGTCAGATCGACGGCGTATCCTACTACAACGACTCGATCGCGACGTCACCCGAACGGACGCGCGCTGGACTTCAAAGCTTCACCTGCCCCATCGTTCTCATCGCAGGCGGTCGCAGCAAGCACCTCCCGATGGAGGATCTGGCCAGGACGATTGTCGAAAAGGTGCGTGCCGTGGTGACGATCGGGGAGATGGCCGACGAGATCGAGGAAGCGGTGCGGGCGCAGAGTGGTGGCGAGAAGCTTCCAATCGAGCGCGCTTCCGATCTCGCCGGAGCCGTTCGCATCGCGCGGACCCTGGCGCGGCCAGGCGATGCCGTTCTCCTTTCACCATCAGGGACGAGCTTTGATCAATTCCAGGATTTCGAAGACCGTGGACGCAGATTCAAGGCCGAAGTATGGGCGCTGGAGGCGCGGCTGTCGTGAGCGATCGATCGACCGGGACGCGGCCTGACATCGTGCTCCTCGCGACCATTGGCATCCTTCTCGTGATCGGTCTCGACATGGTCTATAGTGCGAGCTACGTGATTGCGCATAACAATCCTCAGTACGGCTCGGATACCTACTTCCTGATGCGGCAGATCATCTGGTCGGCAGTCGGAACGATGCTCCTGTTCATCTTGCAGTCCGTCGATTATCACGTCTTGCGCCGGCTGACCGTGCCACTGCTGGCACTGGTCGTCGTCCTCCTCGCCGCCGTGCTCGTCTCGCACTTCGGTCACGCGGCATACGGCGCGCAGCGCTGGCTCCGTGTCGGTCCGCTGCCACCAATCGAGCCAAGTGAGTTTGCCAAGCTCGCACTTGTCCTGTACCTCGCCGACTGGCTCTCGCGCCGACCCCGAGCGGTCGCGACGCTCAGTGGCGGCTTCGTACCGTTCGGCTTGATTCTCGCGGTTCTGTGCGGTCTGGTCGTCATGGAGCCCGACCTCGGCAGTGCATTCGTCATTGCCGCGACGGCGATTTCGATGTTTTTCATTGCGGGCGCCGACATTCGACACCTCGTGCTCGGCCTGGTCGGTGGCGGTGCCTTGCTTGCCGCTGCCATTGCGAGCGCGAGCTACCGATTCGAGCGCATCGCCGCGTACCTGGATCCCATGAAAGACCCGCTCGGCATTGGCTGGAACACGCTTCAGGCTGAGATTGCGCTCGGATCAGGCGGCATCTTCGGCCTGGGACTCGGAGCCAGCCGTCAGAAGTTCTATTACCTGCCGAACGCCCACACTGATGCCATTTTCGCGGTGATTGGCGAAGAGCTCGGGCTGATCGGTACGATCACGGTGCTTGGCCTCTTCGCCCTGATCGCATTTCGGGGCTATCGCGTAGCTCTTCGTGCCCCGGACCCGTTTGGCGCCCTGATCGCCGCGGGCGTCACGTCGTGGCTGGTGGTCCAGGCTCTGATCAACATCGCCGTCGTCACCGCGACCGTTCCCTTTACCGGGATCCCGTTGCCATTCGTCAGCTTCGGAGGGTCGTCGCTCATCGTCTCGCTGATGGCGATGGGCATTGTGCTGAACGTCTCTCGTCACTGCACGAGCGATCAGAGCAGCTCAGTCGGGCGGGCCTCTGTCGAGGTGGCAGTATGACACGCGGGACGCGGCGGATCCTTCTGACCGGTGGCGGCACCGGCGGGCACGTCTATCCCGCGCTGGCGGTCGCGGCTCGTGGCCGCGACGGGGACGGCGACCGAAGCGAGTTTCTGTACGTGGGTACCAGCCGGGGCCTCGAGCGCGATATTGTCGAGAAAGCCGGCTTACCTTTCCGGTCCATCGACGCGGGCGCGGTTCGGGGACGGTCGATTGTCGCGGGCTCCATCGGAATCGCCCGGACGGTCCACGGAATCATCCAGGCACGACGTGTCATCGGCGACTTCCAGCCCGACGTCGTGCTCGCCACGGGAGGCTTTGTCTGCGTCCCGGTCGTCCTGGCCGCGCGCGCTGCCGGGGTTCCGACCGTCGTGTACCTTCCAGACCTCCGCCCCGGCTGGGCGGTCCGATTCCTGTCCCGCGTGGCCACCGCGGTCGCCGTGTCGTTTGAGGATGTTCGGCCACACATCGCGAGCCGCCAGGTCTACGTCACCGGATATCCGGTCCGACCAGAGCTCTTGCGCTGGAATCAGATCGAAGGGCGGCGGGCACTGTCTATCCCGGAGAACGCACGTGTCGTGCTCGTGATGGGTGGCAGCCGCGGCGCCCAGTCGATCAACGAGGCCATCCGCCGGGGCATCCGAAGGATCCTCGCGCAGGCCTGGGTGATTCACGCGACCGGAGTGAGTAACTTCAGCGAGATCGAGCGGCAGCGAGCGGAGCTACCCGAGGACGTGCGGGACCGCTACCGTGTCTACCCGTATCTGGATGAGGAGCTCGCGCCCGCGATGGCATCGGCAACCCTCGTGATCTGTCGGGCAGGGGCGTCGACGCTGGGCGAGCTCCCTGCGGTCGGGCTGCCAGGGCTGCTGGTACCGTATCCGCACGCTGGCGCCCACCAGAGGCTGAATGCCGAATTCCTCGCTGCGCGTGGTGCAGTGGAGACGGTCGACGACGAAACCGCACGGACCGGCGGTCTCGTCGACGCGGTGCTGGCGCTTCTCGAGAGACCGGACAAGCTCGCGAAGATGGCCGAGGCAGCGCGCCGAATGGCGCGTCCGGACGCGGCGGACCAGCTTTTACGACTGGTAAGCGATCTTGCAGACTCCAGGGTGGGGAAGTCGATGGAGAGGTTGGCGTGATTTACTCGTATCTGATCGTCGCTCTGTTGATCGTGTTCGGCGCCATTGGATTCTGGCGTGGCTGGCTGCGCGAGGTCGGAACGCTTGCGGGCTTGCTGCTGGGCTGGATGATCGTTATTGCCGCCGGTGAAGCTTTCGTCAACGTCACCAACCGCCTCTACCTGATGATTGCATTCATCCTCCAGGATGGATTCGACGCGCGGCAGCCGGCGGCGCTGATCCAATCGTTGCGGCGCAATCCAATCGTTGACCCGCGCCATCCGGATCTATTTCTCGGTGTTGTCTTCGCCGTTCTGGCTGTTGTCGCGTTCGTCGCGGCAAGTCGGTACATTGCTCCGGCGACCGGCTGGTCGTCACAGGCACTGGGTTCTCTCGTCGGCGTTGCCAATGGCTACCTGGTGACGTACCTGGCCCTTCACTACTTCGCGCCCACGGCCCGCGTGAGGCTACCGATCTGGCCTGGTGCGGGCGACGCGGCAGACGCACTTGGCCGCTTCCTCCCGACCCTTCTCGTCGCGGGCGTTCTCTTCGCCATCGGCGTCGCGTTACTCAGCTCGCGTCGCTTCCCAGCCAAAGGCAGTCCCAGGGCCGCCCCGGGTCGGACGAAAGGATGATACCCGTGAAGGAGTATCCTCGCCCGACGAACGTCGCGTGCACGACGAAGATCGACCGGCGACGCCGAGCTGGTATGCCGTCGACAGCCACCGTGGGGAGACCCTCGCCATGCTGACGAGACGTGAGCTTCCCTTCCCGTCACACGGGACCATTCACCTGGTCGGAATCGGCGGCACTGGGATGAGCGCGCTCGCAACACTCCTGTGGCAGGCGGGCTACACCGTGACCGGCTCGGACCTCAAGCCCTCCGCGGTCATCGAAAAGCTTCGGGCGGACGGTGTCTCGATCTCGATCGGACATGATCCGAGAAACGTCGAGGGATCGGCGATCGTCGTCCGCTCGTCGGCCGTCGCCGACGCGAACGTCGAGGTCCAGCGCGCCCGAGCCCTCGGAATCAACGTGCTTAAGCTGGCCGAGTTCATCGGTCTGATCAGCCAGAGCTACCGAACTCTCGCTGTCGCGGGCACCAGTGGCAAGACAACGACGACGGCAATGCTTGCGTCCATTGCTCTGGAGGCCGGCCTCGATCCGACAGTCATCATCGGCGGAGTTCTGCCAACGCTGGGATCCGGTGCGCACCTCGGATCCGGTGAGTTCCTGATCGTCGAGGCTGACGAGTTCGATCAACGTTTCCTGCACCTGCGTCCAGAAATCGCCGTGGTGAGCAACGTCGAAGCAGATCACCTCGACTACTTCGGAAGCCTGTCGGCCATTGTCAAGGCCTTCGAGGCTTTCGTCGATCTCGTCCCTGATGACGGCTGGATCGTCGCCTGTGCCGACGATCCGATCGCGGCAAGGCTCGCGGAGCGGAAGCCAGAGACCTCCGTTACATTCGGGCTTGGCGAGAACGCCGACTGGCGGGCCGTGGGGGTCTCGCGCAACGATGTCGGAGGAAACGACTTCTACGTGATGGCCCACGATACACTCGTCGGCCATTTCCGCCTGCGCATCCCCGGTCTCCACAACGTCTACGACGCCCTGGCGGCAACGGTCGCGGCGGGGCGCATCGGGGTCGACTTTACGACCGCGGCCAGCGCGCTGGAGCGGTTCGGCGGCGTGCGACGGCGACTGGAGCGCATCGGCGAGGCGGCCGGTGTCGTCGTCTTCGACGACTACGCGCACAACCCGACCAAGGTCCGCGCGACTCTCGCGGCACTCCGCGAGCAGCACGCGGGACGAATCATCTGCCTGTTCCAGCCTCACACCTTCCATCGCCTGGCCAGCCTCTTCGACGATTTCACCCACAGCTTCGACGATGCGGACCTGGTCGTCGTCACCGATGTCTATGAGCCGTTCGGGCGCGGCCCCGGACACGGATCTCGAACTGCCGAGGACCTGGCGCGGGCGATCGTCGGAACCGCCGCGCGTTACGGTGGCGACCTGCGAAGCGCGGTTCAAACGGTTGCTCGCATTGCGCGGCGTGGAGACACGATCGTGACCATGGGAGCCGGCGATGTGACCGACGCCGGCCCCGAGCTGCTGTCGATCCTCGCGTCTGATGAGGTGTGAGATCCGTGCGCTACGTTATCCCCGAGCAGATCCGGCGACGGTTTGGCGAAGCCCTGCGCATCGACGAGCCCCTTGCCCCGCATACGAGCTTCCGAATCGGCGGGCCTGCCGATCTCTTCATCGCGGCGCGAACGCGCGACGACATTGCCGATGCCGTGACAGCCGCCGAAGCGGCAGGTCTCCCCTGGATCGTCCTCGGGCGCTGCAGCAATGTCTTGATCCACGAGGACGGCATTCGAGGATTGGTCATTCGCAACGACGCCAGCTCATTTACCTTCGATCCCCGGACAGGCGTCGTCCAGTGTGACAGCGGTGCCAGGCTTCCGAGTGTGGGGGCACAGACCGCCAGGGCCGGTCTCGCCGGGCTCGAGTGGGCTGTTGGAATTCCGGGCAGCGTCGGCGGTGGCGTTGTCATGAACGCGGGCGCACACGGTGGCTGTATTGCCGACGTTCTCGCGTACGCCGAGATCCTCGACCACGGTCAGCGGTCGCAATACCCCGCGGCCGCACTCGAGCATTCCTACCGAGTGAGTCGCCTTCAGCGCGAGCGAGACCTGGTTGTGCTCGGCGCCGAGTTTCACCTCACCCCCTGCGCTCCAGCCGAGTGCCTCGCGCGTGTCCAGTCATTCCGACGACATCGCCAGGAAACCCAGCCGACGGATCCTGGTGCCGGATCAATCTTTCGCAATCCTCCACAGGCGTCGGCTGGCGCGTTAATCGACCGCGCCGGACTGAAGGGCACCAGGCACGGTGGGGCGTTGATCTCGCCCAAACACGGAAACTTCATCGTCAACGTCGATCACGCGACGTTTGCCGACGTCGTCGCGCTCATCGACGTGGCACGGACCACCGTCGCGCGCCAGTTTGGTATCGACCTTCATCCCGAGGTCGAGTTCCTCGGACCCGAGGGGCGACTGTCGCTCGATGAGGTACACCGGTTGTGAGCTGGAATCCGACGGACCGCCCAATCTATCGAGAGCACGGACGATTCGGTGCCATCCTGGGCGTGGCCAGGCTTATCGTAGGTGCCGTTCGGCTCACGCGATTGGTGCTGCACCGTCGCGTCCGCTACCTGGTGTTTCTTGCCGTGATCATTGCCGGGCTTGTGACGGTGATGGGCGATTCGGCGTTCCGGATCACGCACGTCGACGTTTACGGTACGCTGCTTCTCGATCGGTCAGCAGTGGTGAGAGCCGCGGGATTGGTCGGCCAGAACCCGTTCACCGTGGAAACCAGCACGGTAAGGCAGCGTATCCTGGCCCTCGGCGTACCCGAAGAGGTATCGATAAGCTTCCATCTGCCGGATACTGCGATCGTCCAGGTAATCGAGCGCCAGCCAGCCTACGTCTGGAAGGCCGAAACGACGCTGTATCTGGTGTCGGACGATGGCACGATCCTGGGCCCGACGCGCGGGGTCCACGGACGCGTGGTCCTGGTGGATCTGGACCAGCGTCCGGTTCGCGTCGGGCAGAAGATCGATCCTCGCCCGCTTCGCGAAGCCGCGAACCTGCGTAACGCGTTGCCTCGCGTTGCCTCCCTCTCGCCAGCGACCTTCTCGTACTCACACGACCTCGGCGTTGTCATCTCGCTGAGCGACGGCCTGCAGGTCGCATTCGGCGACGACGACGATCTGGACGCGAAGCTGCGGGTGCTCGCGCCGGTGCTCCGAGCCGCGCTCGCGCAAAATCCGCGTCCTCGACTGGTCGACCTCCAGCTTGCCGATCATCCATTCTTCCGCTAGTGGTGTGTCAAGCAGAAATTGATGGGTGGAGGCATTTGGGAAAATTGGCCCTGCGGGCCAATTTTCCCAAATTGCTCCTCCTCATATTTCCGTTGGCGGGGCACTAGATGGAAGTCCGTGCAGACGTGCGAACCCGGCCTCGGCGCTGGCCCGCTCGCCTGCTCGCCCTCCTCGCCCACCCGTCTGACGCGCTCAGTCGGTCGCATCGCCGCGTCGTTCGGTCGTGGCGCCCCTCTGGCCCGCAGTGTGCAGTTCAAGGGGTGAGAAAATCTCCACGCTAAGGAGGAGGTCTCGTGGCTCACGTTCCTCTCGACGACGCGAAGCAGCTGTTTCATGAAACCAACCCCAAGACCTGGTCACAGTTCGGGAAGGTGCTACACCAGCACAAGGGGAAGGTGGACGGTATCTCGGACACGTTGATCGACCTGATGATGGAGATGGTGCCGTACTTCGAGCAGACCCACCAGCCATTCCCGAATACCCCGGAGCAGCTCCAGGATCTCCTCAATCGTCGCCTGGCCGCGACGGGACACAAGGGGGTTCCGTAAGCGCGACGCGAGGGAGACGCACCATGCGCTATCCTGGAGGAGTCGAGCGCCCGGACCGCCCATAGGACGCGAGTCGGCCGGGCGGCATCCGTGCGGGGCTTGCCAGCGGCAATCGGTGAGGGCTATGATTGCCAGGCACCATCCACGCGGAGGCCCGGTTGCGGCTGTTCTGGCGACTCCTCAAGATCGACCCAAGCACGACCGAAGGGCGCCGTCTGGTCGCCTTCCTGGGTCTCACATTCTGCGCGGGTATCCTGGGTGGCCCCGTCTCGTCACTGCTCTCGATCTACGTCGACTCCCAGCTTCGTCAGCCGCCGACCTTCACGTCCACCCTGCTCGCCTTTCAGCTCGCGATGACCGGCGTCTTTGCCGTCGTCAGTGGTGTCGTCGCCGATGGCCTGGGCCAGAAGCGGACGCTTCTTCTGGGCCTCGTCGGTCTCCCGCTCGCGTCGGCCGTCTTCATCTTGCACAGCTTTTGGATTCTGGCCGGGGTGGTTCTCAGCCTGGGAATGACCAACGCGCTACAGACCATCGGAGGACAATCGTATCTCCTCGCCGCAGCGCCGCGAGCAAAGCTCGGCGGCTTGACCGCGTTGTATTTCCTCGGGAACACGCTGGGAGGAGCAGTCGGCAACGCAATCGCTGGACCTGCTGCCGATCGCTGGGGCTTCACCATCGTCGGCATCGGCGGCCTCGCGCTGTCACTCGTGCTCCTCGCGATCACGCTGGTGCTCCTCCCCGAAGCCGCGGTCGCGCCGGAAAGCCGGCGCGCGAGACCGTTGGAGCTCCTGGTAGCCTACGGACAGCTGATGCGACGGCGGCAGATCGTCCTGGTCGGCGTGATTCGCTTCCTCCCCACCTGCTTCTACGGAACGACGAGCCTGCTGATCCCGTTGCTCGTCTATCGGCTCAGCCACAGCGTCGCGGTCGCCTCGCTGTACGCGACCGCCAGCTTGCTGCTGTCGACCACGGCGCAGCAGATTGTCGGTCGCGTGATCGATCGGGTCGGTCCGTTTGGTCCGGTGCGAATCCTCACGGGATTTCTTCCGATCGTTGCCTTCCTGACCGCGCTGGCCACCGAGAACCTCCCGGCGCTCATCCTGGCCGGGCTCGGTGCCACGGCAACGCTCTGGTGCATCTCGACAACGATCCCGCCGCTCGTTCGCGAGGTTTCACCCGTCGCCTCCCAGGGTCGCGCCCTCGGCCTAGTCCATCTGATCTGGAGCTCGGGAATGCTGATTGGCACCATCACGGCCGGGCCGTTCGTGATCATTAGCTCGCACCTTCCATTCGCCCTGTTCGCGGCCTGCAGCGTGCTCGCGTTCCCCGCTGCGATGGCTCTCCGCCGCTTCATCCCGGCCATCACCGATCGCGTGGTCGAGACTGCCGGATAGGGGAAAGGCGAGATGCCAGATAAAACGGTGTGCATCGACCTGAACGGTACGCTCGACACCTACACGGGTTGGCGTGGCGCGGACTACTGGTATCCGCCGCGTGCTGGCGCCGACAGGTTCCTACGTGAGCTGAGACAGCGAGGCTACGATGTTGTCATCTTCACGACCCGCGATCCTGCCGCGGTCTGGGAGTGGCTCCGCCAGAACGGCCTTGCTCAGCACGTGAGCGACGTCACGAACGTAAAGGTGCGCGCGATCGCGTACGTCGACGACCGAGCCATTCCCTTCCGCGGCGACTACGCCGAGACTCTTCGGGAGATCGAGGCATTTCGACCCTACTGGGAGAAGCACAGAACGGCGGGGAAAAGGGGAGTGGACGATTGAGACCTCGACCGCGTCTCCCATTTAGACGGACGTAACTGGACGAGGAAGCTCCTTCTCCGCGCCCGGACTGCGCCGTCGAAAGGCCGCAAAGTAGACCACGCATCCCGCGAGCAGCAGGACCGCGCTCGCGGTAAAGATCGAGCCGAATCCCAGGTTGATGATCATGAGTCCCGCGAGCCCGCTCGCGATGGACCAGCCCAGGTTCCAGCTCGTCGAGCGCAACGCGGCCAGCGTCGCGCGTGACCGAGCTGGCACGAGCTCCATCGAGAACGCGTTATCGGTCGGCCACGTGAGAGTGAAGAACAGCGTCCTAACGACGTACAGAGCGCTTCCGACCCAGATATCCGAGGTGAAGGCAAGACCCAGGAGGACTGGCACACACGCAACGCGACAGATGACAACGGTGGGAATCGTACCGAAGCGCTTCCCGACCGCTGGGCCGGCCAGGCTTCCGATCGTCATTGCACCTGCCCCGACGGCGAAGATCCCGCCAATCGTGGCCGTCGAGGCGTGGAGCCGCTGATCGAAGAAGACGTTGAGGAACGGAATCGCGAAGCCGGTCGAGGCCGCGGTCAGTCCATTCGCGACGACCATCCAGGCGAGGTCACGATGGACCTGCCGTGCGTCGTCGGCTCCGGTCGACGATGCGACCATCGAGGTATGGCTGTCCGCCTCCTTACTGTCGTCCGCCAGCCGTAAAGGTAGGAAAGCCAGTCCGGCGACGCCTGCCGCGATGGCCAGGGTCCACGCGTAACCAGTGCGAGCCTGCCCTGGCGCCGGGGTCAATAGTGGCGGCAGTATTCCCCCGAGAATGCTACCGACCGTCGAGGCCAGTGCCTGCGCTGCGAAGTATCCGGCGAAAGCGCGGGCACGCTGCTCTGGCCTGGCATTATCCATGATGAAGGGCGCGCTCGGAACGAAGATGTGCGCGAGAGCGATGCCATTGAGGATCGCAAGGAGAATCAGGGGAATCGCGGCTACTGTCGCGACAAGACCTGCCGTCGAGAGGGCCAGAACGGCGATCGCAGCGAGCAGGACGCGGCGGTTGCCGAATCGGGTACAGAGCGGGCTTGCCAGCAGCGCGGCCCCACCGATGGCAGCTGTATTTGCGAAGGAGAAGAGTCCGAGAAAATCTGCACGGTACCCGATCTCGATCAGGTAGAGATTAAGGATAACCGCCTGGATGCCAATTCCGACGAACACCAGGAAGACGCTGATGAGAAGCATCCAGAGATTGTGGCGAAAGCCAGCTCGTCCAGGGAGGGAGCACGGGTACTTGACGGGATTCCGATCGCGGTGGCGCACTCGGGGCTGAACCGACACGGATATTTACCTCGGCGAAAGGATCGGAGCCAGCTCGCGTTTCGGGTACCGCCGAGCACGCGTTGCCCACGGCTGAAAGCATTGTACAACAGGTCGTGAGCGTTTTCGCGCTTGGTAATCGATGCAGCGCGAGACGCTGGCGATGTACAATTAGGTGGGTAAAAGTATCCGGATCTGAACGCACGAGGGGCCACCGGCGCAAACGCGATCGGACGGACTGCTTGAACGTCTTTTCGACGCCCTGCGCTTCCTGCTCCGAGGTGGTGACGCCGGTCGACGGCCAAACAGGAGTGATCGTGCAGCACCCATTTCTGGCCCGGCTCGATCAAGGTCCATTGCTGGCTGATGGCGCGATGGGCACCCAGCTCTTCGCCCGGGGTATTCGGTCGGATCAGTGCCTGGACGCGATCAATCTGACCCAGGCCGATCTGGTCCAGCAAATCCACCGCGAATATATCGCGGCCGGTGCCGAGCTGATCGAAACCAATACCTTCGGTGCCAATCGATTTCGTCTCGCTGCGTTTGGGCTCGAAGACCGCGTCGGAGAGATCAATCGGCAGGGAGCACGCATTGCCCGTGAAGCCCGCGACATCATGGGCGAGTCCGTTTTCATCGCCGGTGCCATCGGGCCCTCCGGAGCGCTCTTCCAGCCACTCGGCCCGGTGACGTACTCCGAGGTGGCAGATGCCGTTCAGGAGCAGGTCGAGGCCCTCGCCGAGAAAGGCGTCGACGTTCTGATCTTCGAGACCTTCACCGACCTCAACGAGCTGACAATCGCGGTGGACGCAGCTCAGAAGGTCTGCGACCTGCCGATCATCGCCCAGATGAGCTTTGACGACAATCGCCGCACGGCCTCTGGCCACGACGTGGTTCAGGTCGTCGAGGCTCTCGAGCGTCTCGACGTCGCGGTGATGGGCGTGAACTGCGGCATCGGACCGCAGCAGGCGCTTGACCTCGTCGGACAGTTCAATCACATCACGGAGACACTCATCTCGGCGATGCCCAATGCCGGGTATCCGGTTCGTGTTGCCGGCCGGATCTCCTACATCGCGACTCCGGCGTACTTCGCCAGCTTTGCCCGTGGCGCGCTGGCTTCGGGTGCCCGTCTGATCGGAGGATGCTGCGGCACAACCCCGGACCACGTCAAGGCCATGCGCGATGTGGTTCACGCGGGAGAGCCCAGCCGGCCAGTCGTCGTTGTCTCTCCTCGACCGGTACCGACCGCCGCCCCGGCTCCTGGCGATCAGCCACCTCCGACCCGCCTGGCTCGAAAGCTGGCGAAGCGGGAGTTTGTCATCAGTGTCGAGCTGGACCCGCCACGCGGGTCGAACCCGACGAAGGCTCTCAAGGGTGCAGCGCTGCTACGCGACGCGGGCGCGGACCTCATAAACATCGGCGACAACGTGATGGCGAAGGTGCGCATGAGCTCGCTCGGGCTGGCCCTGCTCATCCAGCAGCACGTCGGGCTCGAGACGCTGATCCATTTCACTCCGCGCGATCGCAATCTGATGGCGGTCCAATCGGACTTGCT
This sequence comes from Chloroflexota bacterium, assembly GCA_902810745.1. Classification (GTDB taxonomy): domain Bacteria; phylum Chloroflexota; class UBA6077; order FW602-bin22; family CADDYW01; genus CADDYW01. The sequence goes on from CADDYW010000001.1 coordinate 52,421, forward strand.
CGGGGCACACGCGCTCGGCATCCGGCATATTCTTGCCGTGACTGGCGACCAGCTTCGGTCCAGTACCAACCCGCCGGTCACGGCGGTGTGGGATGTGGACGCGATTGGGCTGATTGGAATTCTCAAACGGATGAACCAGGGATCCGACTACGCCGGTACGTCGATCGGGCGACCGACACAATTTCTGATCGGCTGCGCGGTCGGCCCCAACGCGGCGGATCTCGATCACGAGCTCGATCGCCTGCAACGGAAGCTAGACGCGGGCGCGGATTTCGTGATGACGCAGCCGCTCTTTTCCATGGAGCAGCTCGAGCGTTTCCTGGACCGCGTGGGATCGCTTCCGGTTCCATTGATTCTCGGCATTGTCCCCCTGGAGAGCTATCGGCAGGCAGAGCTGCTGCACCACGAGGTTCCAGGGTTTAGCGTGCCGGACGACGTGCGCGAACGCATGCGACTGTCAGGTGACCACGGCGCCGAGGAAGGGCTGAGGATGGCTGACGAGTTCGTCGAGCAGGCGCGCACACTCGTTTCCGGAGTTTACATTATGACGTCCTACGGTCGCTACGACGCGGCAATTGCCCTGACGCGCAAGCTGGCGGCTTTGAGGAGGACAGAGGAAGAAGCATCGTGACAGGTGGCTGGAATCACTCTCCGGAAGGGGCGCCGCCGCACGAACCGATCGACTACGAGTCGGCGGTTCGGGATCTGTTTCGGCGCCGCCGTCGGAAGAGAATCATCTCCTGGCTCACAAAGCTGCCGGATCCGCGACCAACGGGACCCGGGCAGGTCGTTCTGGCTGGTTTGATCCTCATGCTCGTCGGCTGGCTGATACCGGTTGCGCATGGGGCTCTCCTGGTGGGAATCTTCGTCCTGGTGTTCGGATTCATCTCCGGACTGTTCCAGCCGCGCGGCCGCAGCGTCGTCTGGCGCAACCGCACAATCGAGATTCCACCCGAGCCACGGTCGACCGATCGTCTGTACTATCTGGTCTACCGACGCGCGAAGTAGCTGGCAACCCCGCCTGCCGCTACTGGTGTGTCAAGCAGAATTTGATGGGTGGAGGCATTTGGGGAAATTGGTCCTGCGGGCCAATTTCCCCAAATTGCTACCCCTCATATTTCCGTTGGCGGGGCACCACAGTCGCTCGTCCACCGGGACGGCGCACGTCCGCCCGGGGCGATGCGAGCCTGCCGATATGCGCTCTGCGTCGGAGCTCACCCGCTTTGTGGACGGCTCACCGAGTCGCGTCCAGCGCGGACGAGCCGGCCTATCTCAGGGCCACCAGCGTTGCCTCGGCGGCATTCAGCGGAAAGACCGGCAGGATACCCATCTGGAGCGTCAAGATCACCGCGACCACGAGGATCAGTGCGAGTGAGCCAGGAATCCGGATTGCGGGCGCGCTCGCGCCAGCCGGCTGCATGTACATTGCGACGATGAGCTTGAGATAGTAGAACGTCGCAACGGCGCTGGTAAGAACACCGATAATTGCCAGATCAAGGTATCCGCCCTGGATCGCGGCGCTGAAGACGTACAGCTTCGCCATGAATCCTGCCGTCAGGGGCACGCCCGCCAGCGACAGCATGAAGATCGCCATCGCAGCGGCGAGGATCGGACTGCGGCTCGCCAGTCCCTCGAAGGCAACCATGTTCGTGTCCTCGTCCAGCTTTCCACTCAGCCCCTGAACGACCGCGAACGCGCCCAGGTTCGTTACGGCGTAGGCAGCCACGTAGAACAGGAGGGCGTTCCGACCGGCCGTGCCCGATGCGACCACGCCAATGAGCATGTAACCCGCCTGGGCAACGCTCGAATAGGCAAGCATCCGCTTGACGTTTCGCTGCGTGACCGCCGCGAAGTTTCCGAGAATCATGCTCAGGATCGCGAGCCCCCAGAGAATGTTCGCCCACTCATTCTGCAGGGACGGAAGAGCCTCGGCGAGGAGGCGGAGCAGCGCGGCGAACACCGCCGCCTTGGTGCCCACCGACATGAACGCCGTAATGGAGGTCGGGGCTCCTTCGTACACGTCCGGAGTCCACATGTGGAATGGCACGAGAGACAGCTTGAAGGCAAAGCCCACGAGAATAAGACCGCAAGCCGCGAGCAGCAGTGGACTGTGAAGCACTGCGCCGTTCTGAATCGCCGAAGCGACGGCTCCAAACTGAGTCGAGCCGGTCGCGCCATACATCAAGGCGGTTCCGTAGACCAGGAAGCTCAGCGAAAACGCGCCGAGCAGAAAGTACTTGATCGCCGCTTCCTCGGAGGTCAGGCGATCTCGAGCAAAACCAGCGAGGACGTACAACGAGATCGAGAGAACCTCGAGGCCGATCAAGAGAACGATCAGGTCCCGGCTCGAGGCGAGTATGAGCATCCCCGCACCGGTGAACAGAAGGAGCGTGTAATACTCCCCCGCGCTGAATCCTTCGCGTGAGACGAACTCACTCGAGAGGATAATCGTGAGTGCGACAATGCCGAGACATACCGCGCCGAAGAAGACAAAGTAGCTATCGACGACGATTGACCCGCCATACGCGGAGCGGTTCTGACCCCACAGCGCAATCGCGGCGGCGAGGCTAGCTCCAACGCCGATCAGCGAAATCGCCGCGAGGACAGCGCTCTGCTCGTGGCGGACGAACAACCCAACAACCAGGACGATCATCGCCGTCACTGATATGATCAGCAGAGGCAGAATCGCCACCAGGTCGATCGGAGGTGGCTGGATCACTGGCACGTTCGACCCTCCCGACCGAATTCTGCAAAAGAGTAACGGGCCCGGAGCGAGGCGGGATGGCCGCGCAGCGCCCAAGGGCCCTCGGATCCCGACGCTTCCCTCGCCTGCGTGTGCCCTCGGCACCAGCGCGCGAGCACGGCGACGTTCGGCGCGATCATCAGGTTCCCCGACCGGCGGGCGGGAGCAACTGGGCGGATGGCACGCCACTCACCGTCTGCACGTGCGCGGTGACCTGGTCGACACTTGCTTCGAGGCTGTTCAGGAGCGGCGCCGGGAAGATGCCAATCCCGACGATCAGGACCACCAGCGGGATCAGCGCGACAACCTCGCGGGCAGAGAGATCGGGTCCCGAGAGCGAGGGTAGCACTGAGCCATGCATCGCACGTCGGAACATCGTCAGGAGATAGACCGCGGCAATGATGATTCCTAGCGCCGCGACAACAGCGTAGCTCTGCCTGGCGATGAACGTCCCGTAGATGATCAGGAACTCGCCGACGAATCCGTTCAGACCCGGTAAGCCAACCGAAGACAGCATTGCGACGAGAGCAAATGCCCCGAGCACTGGCCATCTCGCCGCGACGCCGCCAAGCGAGTCAAACGACGTCGAGCCAGTACGCGCGTAGATCATCGACGCGATCAGAAACAGCGCGCCTGCCGAGATGCCGTGGTTGACCATCTGGACGACAGCGCCTTCGACGGCCTGGTGGGTGAACTCGAAGATCCCCAGGATAATAAAGCCCAGATGGGCAATGCTCGAATAGGCGATCACCAGAACGAAATCGCGCTGGATGAACGCGCTCAGCCCTGCGTAGATAATGCCGACCAGCCCGAGCGCCGCGATGAATGGGGCCAGCGACAGGGCAGCAGCCGGAAATAGAGGTACTGCGAAGCGGATAAAGCCGTAGGCTCCGACCTTGACCAGCATCGTAATCAGAACCATCGCTCCGAGGGGTGCCTCGGAGTACAGGTCAGGAAGCCAGGTGTGAAGCGGCCAGATCGGTACTTTGATCGCAAAGGCGAGAGCCAGCGCCAGGAAAGGCCAGATCTGGATACCCGCTGGCACGGGTGACTGGGCGAGGACAAATAGATCGAACGTGGCCACGCCCGTCTGACGCAAATGGATGACGTACACGCTCAAGATGCCGATCAGCATCAGCAGGCTACCTACGGTGGTGTACAGGAAGAACTTGTACGCGGCGTAGATCCGCCTACTCCCACCGCAGGTACCCACGAGCAGATACGCTGGCACCAGCATCGCTTCCCAGAAGACGAAAAACAGGATCAGATCCAGCGCGACGAAGGATCCCAGGACGCCAGCTTCGAGCAGAAGCAGGAACGCCGCGTACTCCTTGCAGCGCACCGTATCCATCGCGGCCCACGAGCCAATGACCGCGATGACCGTGAGGAACGTCGTCAAAAGTACCATCGCGAGACTGACGCCGTCGACGCCCAGGTAGTACTGAATGCCGACGCTCGGGACCCACGACACCCGTTCGACGAACTGAGGGGCCGCCACTCCCGTTTGGAACCCGGCCATCAGGACGATGGAGACGGCGAACTCGATCAGGGCGACAAGAAGCGTCCAGGTACGGATGAGCAGCGTATCCGACCGACGAAAGAAAAGAATCGGAATAGTTCCGACGATCGGCAGCACGACCACGATCGTCAGAATTGGCAGCCCGATCTGTTCCACTTAAAGGCCTCCCCGGGCCATAAAGGCGATGATGACGATTGCCCCCGTCAGGATTGCAACCGCGTAGGTTCGCACGTACCCCGACTCGAGGTGCGCGATGGCGACGCTGACCTCGCGCACGGAGTCCGCGACTCCGTTGACGATTCCGTCGAGGATCAGACCATCGACGATCGAAGCGCACGCCTTTCCGAGACCGCGCGCGGCGCCAACAAAAACCGTATTGTACAGTGCATCGATGCCGTAATCGTTCATCAGTACCGTCCCGACGCCACCGAGGGACTTGCTCAGACTCGCCACCGCCTTCGGGTTCGCGTACCAGAGCGCCCACGCGATGACGATGCCGATCACCGCCACGGCGATCGAGGCGAGTGAGACGACGGCATTGAGCCCCTGTTCGTCCGCCGACGCAACCCCGAAGTACGTGAACGTCGGAGTCAGGAACTCGCCAAAGCTGCCGGTTGGGAACTGAACGTAGCCCCCGACGACCGACAGCGCTCCCAGAACAATCAGGGGAACGGCCATGACCAGGCCAGGATGGTGGAGATGCTCGGCAACCTGAGGCTCGAGCCGTGACTCTCCGTGGAACGTGAGGAAGAAGGCACGGAACATGTACACGGCGGTAAGGCCAGCCGTCACGAGCGCGATCAGGCCGAGAACCACATTCCCTCGCGCCGACGTGAAGGCCAGTGAAATGATCTCATCCTTGGAGAAAAATCCCGAAAAGCCCGGGATGCCACAGATCGCCAGAGTAGCCACCAGGAACGTCCAGTATGCCACTGGCAGCGCTCGCCGCAGCCCACCCATGCGGCGCATATCCTCTTCGCCCCCGAGCGCGTGAATCACCGCGCCCGCTGACAGGAAGAGCAGCGCCTTGAAGAAAGCGTGCGTCATCAGATGGAAGATGCCCGCGGCAAAACCGCCGATGCCAACTGCCAGGAACATGTACCCCAGCTGGCTAACCGTCGAATACGCAAGCACGCGCTTGATGTTCGGCTTTACTAGGCCGATCGTGGCCGCGAACAGCGCAGTGATCGCGCCAATCCAGGCAACAACGTCCATCGTGAACGGCGCGAGGGTGAAAAGGGGCGATGCTCGCGCGATCAGGTAGACACCCGCGGTCACCATCGTAGCGGCATGAATCAGGGCGCTAACCGGTGTCGGACCAGCCATCGCGTCCGGGAGCCAGACGTAGAGCGGGAGCTGAGCCGACTTTGCGACCGCCGCCAGGAGCAAAAGCAACGTGATTGCTGTCACCGTGCTGCCACCTACCGGCAGCGCTTCCTTGGCGCTCTGAAAGACTGTCACATAGTCGAGCGACTTGAACGTGAGGAGAATTAGCGAGGCGGCAAGGATCAGTCCGGCATCGCCGATGGCGTTCACGACGAACGCTTTGACGCCGGCAGCCGCTGCTTCGGGCCTCTCGAACCAGAAGGCAATAAGCAGGTAAGAGCACAGTCCGACGCCGGCCCACCCGACCATCAGCAGCAGGAAGTTACCGCTGAGAACCAGGAGGAGCATCGACAGGACGAAAAGGTTCATGTACGCGAAGAACCGGCCATAGCCGGGGTCGTCGTGCATATATCCGATACTGTAAACGTGAATGACAAAGGAAACGCCGCTGACGACGACAATCATGACCGTGGACAGGGGATCCACGAGGATACCGAGTGGAACGGCCACGCCTCCCGAGGCGATCCAGGTGTAGAGCGCGCCAACGCGCACCCGATCATTCGGCGCGAGTCCAAGCACCCCGAGAAGTACGGTGATGGCTGCGACGAATGAAAGCCCGACCATCAATACTGCAATCCACGCAGACAAACGGGGCCACAGACGCCCAAACAGCACGCACCAGATGAACCCGATCAGGGGAAACAGCAGCACCAGCCAGACGTTGTTTTCCATCACTCTCAATCCTTGAGGAGGTGGATGTCATCGACGTCGATGCTGGCGCGCGCCCGGAAGATCGCGACAATGATCGCCAACCCGACCACGACCTCGGCCGCTGCGATCGTCATGATAAAGAAGACGATGACCTGTCCGTTCAAGGATCCCAGGTACCGGGCGAACGAGACGAAGGTGAGGTTGGCCGCGTTCAACATCAGCTCGATCGACATGAACATGATCAAAGGATTCTTGCGATACAGAAAGCCGAAGATTCCAATGGTGAAGAGCAGGGCACTGAGCATTAGATAGTAGGGTAATGGAGCGAGCAAAGTCCCTCCTTAGAGCATTTGTCAGCGCGACGTGACCCCGGACACCGTCACTGTTTCGAAACCTACCCACGGCCGCCGCCACGGAACGAGCACGTCGCCGTCACCTTCACTGCAATCGGCGCTTGGCGAGGACCGTTGCGCCGACGATTGCCACGAGCAGCAGGATCGACGTGACCTCGAACGGAAAGAGGTATTGGCTATATAGCAATCCTCCGATCGCCTGCGCATTCTCGCTCCAGTCGACCGGCGGGGGCGTGGTTGGCGATGAGACCGTCGCGAAGACACCCGACAGAATCGCCGCCGCGACCTCGGCAAGCAGAACGACCGCCAGGATCCCCGCGATCCAGGGCTGGCCACGTAGCCGATCCGGAGTTTCGGCCTGACTCGGGTTCAAGAGTGTCACCACGAACAGGAACAGGACCATGATGGCCCCGGCATACACGATCACCTGGACGACGGCGAGAAAGTCGGCATTCAGGCTGAGATAGAGCAGTGCCACGCAAAACAGATTTGCCACCAGGAACAGCGCACTGTGGACCGCGTTGCGTGACACCACCATCCCGATGGCACCTACGATCGCGACGATACCGATGATGAAGAACGCAATCAATCCCATGGGCTATTCCTTGGCCTTCACTGGAGGCGGAACAAGCAGCCGATCCTTGGTATAGATGAAATCGGGCCGCTCGTAGTCAGCAAGCTCATAGTCGTGCCCGAGTACAATCGCCTGAGTGGGACACGCCTCCTGGCAGTAGCCGCAAAAGATGCAGCGGATCATGTTGATCTCATACCGCTTCGCGTAGCGCTCGCCGGGAGAATAGCGCTCCTCGTCGGTATTTTCCGCCGCTTCCACGTAGATCGCCTGCGCCGGGCATGCCGCGGCGCAAAGCGAGCACCCGATGCACCTCTCCAGGCCATTGTCGTAGCGTAGCAGTCGATGCCTTCCCTTGAATCGAGGAAACATCGGTCGCTTCTGCTCCGGATACGACAGCGTGACCGGCTTCTTGAACAGGTGCTTCGAGGTCGTCCAGAGCCCTTTCGCGATGCTGACGATGTCCTCGCCAAGGTCAGACCTGTCGGTACTCATCGCCGTCTTCCTTTCCTCTTCCTCTGCCCCGTCCTCACGTCAGAATGAGAATGCCCCCCGCTGTCAGAATGATGTTCAGCAGCGCAAGCGGGAGCAAGACCTTCCAACCAAAGTTCATCAGGCGGTCATACCGGAGGCGGGGAAGCGTTGCCCGCAGCCAGACGAACACGCACATGAAGATGAACACCTTGATGAAAAACCACCACGGACCGTCGATCAGCCCAAACGGGCCGTGCCACCCGCCAAAAAACAGCGTCGTCGCGATGGAGCTGACCGTGATCATGTTGATGTATTCGGCCATGAAGAACATCGCGAACTTCATCCCGCTGTACTCGGTGTGATAGCCTGCCACCAGCTCGGTCTCCGCCTCCGGGAGATCGAACGGAGCCCGATTCGTCTCGGCGATGGCCGAGATAAAGTAGATGATGAAGCCCAGTGGCTGCAGGAAGATAAACCACGTCGTCCGCTGAGCGTCGACGATGTCGGTCAGCCGCAGTGTTCCGGTGATCATCAGAACGCCGACCAGCGAGAGACCGAGGGCAAGCTCGTAGCTGATCATCTGGGCCGACGAACGGATCCCACCGAGCAGCGAGTACTTGTTATTTGACGACCAGCCCGCGAGGACGATCCCGTAGATTCCCAGCGACGTGACCCCGAGCACGTACAGCAGCGCCACGTTGACGTCCGCTAGCTCCAGGCCGATCGGCTGTCCAAAGAGATTGATCGTTGGTCCAACCGGAATTACCGCGAACGCGCACAACGCCATGACCGTGGCAATCAGCGGCGCAAGGGTAAATACTATCCGGTCTGCGCCCCGGGGTGCCGTATCTTCCTTGAATGCCAGCTTGATTCCATCGGCCAGCGGCTGGAGCAATCCCCACGGTCCCACGCGGTTCGGCCCGTAGCGGACCTGCATCCCGGCGACCAGCTTGCGCTCGAGCAGCGTGGCGTAGGCGAATCCAGTGAGCAGGATGCCAAGGATCAGAATGCTCTTGATGACCGCAACGAGCAGAAAGACGCCAGTGCTCATCTCCCGCTACCCTCGCACCGAGGTTTCACCCGCCGCGACTGGCGCACAGGTGAAGCTTTCCTCCTCATTACCGTAGAGCGACTCCGACCCAGAGCCATCTGCTGCCCAACGGGGCCACTGTAGGCCGTGCAGTCCCAATCGTCCCAGGGTGATGCCGTGATAGATCGGCGCCGCCAGCGCGATCTCTGCCAGGACGTCGGCACTGGTCTGGTAGTCAAAGTCGCCGCCGAGGGCGATACCGACATCTCGAATGATTCGCCAGTCCGGACGCGCTTCGCCACGCGGCTTGACCCCTACCTGAAGACGTTGAATCCGGCGTTCGAGGTTGGTATAGGTACCGTCCTTCTCGCCAAATGCACATCCCGGCAGAACGATCGTCGCCTGCTTCGCCGTTTCGGTCAGGAAGATGTCCTGCACGATCAGAACGTCGACGCGCTCCAGGGCCGCCCGCACGGCGGCGGCGTCGGCGCTGCCCAGTGGATCGTGGCCGATCAGATACAGCACGCTCAAACCACCGTCTCGGGCCCGCGCAAGCATCTCGGAACCCGTGAGACCAGGCTCGGATGGAACCGGTCGTCCCCAGAGATCCGCCAGTGCCTGGCGCGCCTCCACATCGCTGATCGAACGCTGACCCGGCAGGCGATCCGGTACCGCTCCCACGTCGATCATCCCCTGCTCGTTCGTCTCGGCGACGAGCGGATAGACACCTGCCCCCGTCCGACCGATCTGGCCACAGAGCAAGGCCAGGTTGACCAGGGCATCTGCGAGCCCGCTCGGGGAGCTGCGACGACGGAAGAGAATACTCGCATTCGCTGCTCCGGCGTACAGCTGCGCCACCGCGTCGATCTGCTCTCGCGGAACCTCGGCCTTTGACGCCAGTGCATCCAGGTCGAGCTTCGCAGCCCACGAGAGGACCGCCTCGGCATCGCGGACTCGGTTCTGGACAAAGTCGCCTCTGACGAGATCGCCCTGCACCACGGCGCCTAGCAACGCGTGTGCGACGTCGACCACGGCCTCACGCTCGGTCTTTAGCCAGAGCGCCGCGTAACGCACCAGATCGATCTTCTCCGGTCCGATCACGACGATCTTTGCCCCTCGGTCCGCGGCTTTCTTGAGGCGAAGATCCAGGACTGGCTGCTCGACGATGGGATTGACGTCGGCCAGAATGATCACATTCGCCCGTTCCAGACCGACGATCGACCCGCTCGCCGCATCGAATCGGAGGGGAGTGGAGGGCGGGTGCGCCGCGAGCGTGTAATCCACGTTATTTGTCCCGATGGCCGTGCGCATCAGCTTCTGTAGGAGGTATCCCTCTTCGTTCGTCCCCTTCGGCGAAGCGACCGCAGCGATGGCACCTGGCCCGCGCTTGACCAGCATCTCCTGAATCCGGTCGCGGACCTCGACGATGGCTTCGTCCCAGGTAGCTGGCTGCAGCTCGCCGTTCCGACGGATCAGAGGCTGAGTCAGACGATCCGGGCTCGCCACGAACTGGTAGGTAAAGCGACCACGGTCACAGAGCCAGCCGTCGTCGACGGGCGTGTTCTCACGAGACAGGATGCGCTTGATCTCGTTGTTTCGAACGGTAAGATTGACGTTGCAGCCCACCGGGCAGAGAGAGCACACCGTCCCGACCGTCTTCACGTCGATATCCCACGGACGCGCGCGGAAGCGGTACAGGCTGCTGGTCAGCGCTCCAACCGGGCAAATCTCGATCGTGTTCCCCGAGAAGGGAGAATCGAAGGTTCGGCCTTCCATGACGCCGATCTGACTCCAAGAGCCCCGCTCGAGGACGGTGAGCGTCTCGTCGCCCGCGATCTCGCGAGTGAAGCGGACGCAGCGGTAGCACATGATGCACCGCTCGCGGTCGAGCAGAATCTTGTCACTCAGGGGGATCGGCTTCACAAAGTGCCGCTTCATCTCGGCGAAACGACTGGTACCGCGGCCGTACCCAAACGTGTTATCCTGCAGTGGGCACTCTCCGCCCTTGTCACAGACCGGACAGTCGAGCGGATGGTTGAGGAGCAGAAACTCGATCGTGGCGTTCTGCCCGGCGATCGCGCGCGGCGAGTTCGTCCGAACCACCATTCCGTCGGCAACGGGTGTCGTGCACGCCGTCTGGAGCTTCGGCGCCTTCTCGATCTCGACCAGGCACATGCGGCAGGCGCCGACCGGTTTCATCTTCGGGTGGTAACAGAAAACCGGAATGTCGATTCCAACCAGCTTCGCCGCATCGACGAGAATCATACCCTTGGGAAGCTGATACTCTCGGCCATTGATTGTAACTTTGACGGTATTATCCACGTCCACTCCTGACCCGCTTCTGCGCCTGCTCTTGCCCGCTCCGCTTCACCTTGGGCACATCCGGGCGATCGATGAGCTTCATCATTACGTCGCGACGAGCACGCGATTGACCAGACATTGCCCGGTCTTGGCGTGATATTCGAACTCCTCTCGGAACAGCCTGATCCCACTCGTCACGCAGCTCGTCGAAGCATCGCCGAGTGCGCACAGGGTGATGTTCGGCGGCCCAAATCCAATCGTCTTGGCGACCCGGTCAAGCTGGTCGATGTCAGACGAATCGGCGTCACCATTCGTGATCCGCCGTAGGAGCTTGACCATCCACATCGTCCCTTCGCGGCAGGGAGTACACTTGCCGCAGGATTCGTGGTTGTAGAACTCCTCGATTCGCCGTACCGCGCACGGGATGCAGGTTCGGTCGTTCATGACGATCACGCCTCCCGAGCCCAGCATCGATCCAAGACTGGCCAGTGTGTCGAAATCCATCTTTATGTCAAGATTTTCGCCGCTGAGCATCGCCGCCGACGATCCGCCCGGGATCACCGCCTTCACCGGTCGATCGTCGATCATGCCACCACTGTGCTCGTAGATCAGCTCGCGCAACGTCGTATCGAGGGGTAGCTCCTTGTTCCCGGGCTCGCGCACGTGCCCGCTCACACAGTAGATCTTCGGACCTGTGTTCCGAGGAGGCGTCCCGATGCTGGTGTACCACTCCACGCCACGGCTTATGAGCATGGGGACGTTACAGATCGTCTCGACATTCTGCACGTTGGTCGGCATCCCGTAGACGCCGTATGACGCCGGGAATGGAGGACGGGGCCGCGGCATCGGCCGATTCCCTTCGAGCGACTCGATGAGTGCCGTCTCCTCACCGCAGATGTACGCCCCGGCCCCGCGGAAGAGAATGATGTCCGTATCGAAACCGCTGCCGAGAATGTTCTTGCCGACGTACCCGCGCTCGTACGCCTGCTTGAGGGCAAATGCCAGCCGCCGATAGCCGAGTGCGAACTCGCCGCGACAGTACACGATCGTCGTGGGTATCTGCATCGCGTACGCCGCGATCACAATCCCTTCGATGAGCTGGTGAGGGTCGTTCTCCAGGATCGCGCGGTTACTGAATGTACCGGGCTCGCTCTCGTCCGCGTTGACCAGCAGGTACTTCTCCCGTTTTCCCTTGGGAACGAAGCCCCACTTCATACCGGTCGGAGCTCCAGCTCCGCCGCGGCCGCGCAGGCCGGAATTCTTCACCATATCGATGATCTGGTCGGGCTGCAGCTCGCTGAGCGCCTTGGGGAGCGCCTGATAATCCCCGTGCGCGAGGGCCACGTCAATGTCCCACGAGTTCGGAACGCCGACGTTGCGTAAAAGTATCGGCTCATACTTGGCCATTCGCAGCCCCTCCATCGACCGGCTCGCTTCGCCGCCCTTTCGAAGCAGCGAGCGCCGCCAGAATCTCGTCCACGCGCTCCTCGGTCAGATTTCCGTAATAGGTCTCGTCCGCGATCATCATCGGGGCAAGGTCGCACGCCGCCAGGCACTCCATCGGCTGAAGGGTAAACTTTCCATCAGCGGTGGTCTCGCCGGGCCGAATCCCCAGGCGTCGGCAGATGTACTCGATGATTCCGTCGGCCCCCCGAAGATAGCAGGCGATATTCTTGCAAGGCATCAGAATGTGTTCGCCCACGGGGTGGTCGTAGAGCATGTCGTAAAAGGTGACGAGCATCTGCAGTGCATTCGCGTCGATCTCTAGGATTTCCGCGGCCTCTTTGATACCCTCGGGATCGCACCAGCCATACTGACGCTGCACCGCCCGCAGCGCGTCAAGGACCGCGCTGCGAGGGCGAGGATATCGCCGCATAGCCGCTCGAATCTCTTGAACTGTCTCCTCCGACAGCACACGATCCTCCTGTTAACTCGTGTCTTCGCAAGGGACGTGTTTGGGAATAGCCTTTGGAAAAATGGCCCTGCGGGCCATTTTTCCAAAGGCTAAACCCTAACCTCTCCCCTGATCCTTCACTAGCGGGTGGGTCTCAGGCGCCAGGTGGCAGATCAAGGTGATCCACGGAGGGGACAACCCCTGGCGACAGCGAGATCGCACGCTGCCAGGGGGGAGGACTGACTTCCCCATGCGCGAACGCTCGCCACTTATAACCCAGCACGCATCACCCGACCTCTCGTCACTATCGGTCCACTTCGCCGAAGATCGGATCGAGACTTCCAATCATCGCGACCAGATCTGCAACCAGCCCACCTTTCGCGATCACCGGCAGCGCCTGCAGGTTCGCGAACGACGGCGCACGCACGTGCAATCGGTACGGCTTCCCGGAGCCGTCCGCAATCAGATAGTATCCAAGCTCCCCACGCGGGGACTCGATCGGGAGATAGACCTCACCAGGCGGAACGCGGATGCCCTCGGTCACGAGCTTGAAATGATGGATCAGGGCTTCCATGCTTGTCGCTAGCTCGGACCGTGGCGGCAGGGCAACCTTGCGATTATCGGTGATGTACGGCCCCTCCGGCAATCGGTCGAGCGCCTGGCGGATGATCTTGAGCGACTCGCGCATTTCGCGGATTCTGACAAGGTAGCGCTCGTAGATGTCGCCGCGGCTCCCGACGATGACGTTGAAGTCGTACTCGTCGTATCCGCAGTACGGCCGATCCCGCCGCAGATCGAAATCGCCACCCGAAGCGCGAAGCGCGGGCCCGGTCACACACAGCCGAATCGCATCATCCAGCGGCAAGATGCCAATGCCAACCGTTCGGTCTCGCCAGATCTCATTATTTGTCAGCAACGCCTCGTATTCGTCGATACGAGCAGGCATCATGCCAAGTACTTCCTGGACTGCCTCTTTGAACCCAGACGGGAGATCCATGGCCAGTCCGCCCGGTCGGATGTAGCTCGTCATCATCCGCTGACCCGAGCACATCTCGAAGATATCGAGAATCCGCTCACGCTCGCGGAAGCAGTAGAGGAAGACGCTCATCGCGCCCAGGTCCATGGCCTGGGAGCCCACCGAGACGAGATGACTAGAGATACGGGTCAGCTCGGCCAGGATCACTCGCGCCACCGTTGCCCGCGGGGGAATCTCCACCCCCAGGAGCTTCTCGACGGCGAGCGAGTATCCGAGATTGTTCGACAGGTTCGCCAGGTAGTCCATTCGGTCGGTCAGTGTGACGCCCTGCCAGTACGTCTTGGTCTCGTAGGTCTTCTCGAAGCCGGTATGGAGATAACCGATCACCGGCTTGCAGCTGACGACGATCTCGCCATCCAGCTCCAGGACCAGTCGCAGCACTCCGTGCGTACTGGGGTGCTGCGGCCCCATATTCAGGACGAGGTTCTGCTCCTCGACTCTAGCTGCCACGCTGCACCGCCTTTTGCCACTCGTCCGGGTTGAAGCTCCACTCGTGGGGCTCCCGGGGTGGCTGGTAATCCTTCCTGAGCGGATGCCCTTCCCAGTCGTCCGGCATCAGGATTCGCGTCAGGTCCGGGTGATTCGCGAAGCGAATCCCGAACAGGTCAAACACCTCACGCTCGTACCAGTTCGCCCCGGCCCAGAGCCCGGTCAGCGACGGCACCTCCACCTCGTCGTCTTCGACCGGAACCCGCACGCGAACCCATCGTTTCAGCGCGAATGAATGGAAATGGTAGACGACTTCAAACCGAGCGCGGCGTCCCATCGCCTGCTCGACGCCGAGGAAGTCCGCGCCGCAGAGGTCTGCCAGCCGTGTGAACTGAAGCTGCGGGTCATCTCGGAGAAATGCCGCGAGGTCGACTAGCGTGTCGCGGCTGACCACGAACGTCGGCTGATCGTGCTCGACCGACGCTTCGAGAATTCGATCGCCAAATCGCTCGTGAACGCGCGCGATGACGACGTCCGGTTCGGTTACCGCCTGCTCCCCGTTTGCCTGATCCGTCACCGTTCGCCTTCCTTGGAGCCCTGGGCAGCGATCTTCTTCTGAAGCTTGATGATTCCGTCGATGAGCGCCTCGGGCCGAGGTGGACAGCCCGGAATGTACACGTCGACCGGGATGATCTTGTCCACGCCTTGCACGATTGCATAGTTATTGAAGATGCCACCGCACGAGGCGCAATCCCCCATCGCGATGACCCACTTCGGGTGGGGCATCTGATCATACAGGTGCTTCACCACCGGCGCCATCTTCTGCGAGACACGTCCCGACACGATCATCAAATCGCTCTGGCGAGGAGATGCCCGAAACAGCTCAGCTCCGAAGCGCGCCACGTCGAATCGCGATGCGCCCGTCGCCATCATCTCGATCGCACAGCAGGCCAGGCCGAAGCTCATCGGCCACAGCGATTGGCTTCGACCCCAGTCTGCCAGCTTCGACAACAGGATGCCCGGCGTGCCGTCCTTCTGGTGGACAGACCCGTCGGTCGGTACCTCTACTCCCATTCGAGGGCTCCCTTCTTCACGATGTAAAAGTACCCGACCAGAAGAATGCCGATGAAGATCAGCATCTCGATGAATCCAAACAGGCGAAGCTGCCGAAAGGTCACGGCCCAGGGGTAGAAGAAGACCGCCTCGATGTCGAAGACGATGAACAGCATGGCGACGAGGTAGAACTTAACCGGAAAACGGATCCGCGCCGAGACTTGAGGAGTGATCCCACTTTCGTAGGGCACCATTCGGCGCGCGTGTCGATGGCGGGGCCCCAGATAGATCGAGATTCCGATGACCAGGAGACTGAAGGCTGCGGCAAGGACGCCGAGGACGAAGATAGGAAGATAGTCAGTCGGCATATCGTCACCTAAAAGTACCGGCGCCACGAGCCGACTGCGCCGGACGCGGGCGCCGATCGACCCAGGCGGCGGAAGTATATGCCAAATTTGGCCAATCGTCAAATCACGCGACTAGCCAAGCGAGTCCGCAGCCACGTCGTCGAGGCCATCTGCCGCGCTGCCTTCGCCCGCGGCGTCGTCCGGCATTTCACCCGCCTCCATGCGGTCGACCATCTCGTGAAACTCGTCGCCGAGATCTTCCCCGACCTCCTCGCCCATCCGCCGAGCCCATCGCGCGACACTGCGCGGATCGTTCTCGTCGACGTCGCCCAGGATCGAAGGGTCGGCCAGGCGCTCGAGGCGAGCCTCGTCCGAGTGAAGCACGGCGAATCGAGAGACCAGCTTGCGCATGTGCTCGCCTTTGCACCGCGGGCAACGGAGGTCGCTCGGATCGGCGAAGCCACGCACGAACACACTGAGGTAACCACCGCAGTCGGAGCAGCGGTACTCGTAGATGGGCATTCTGTTCCTCGCTCATCTTCCTTCAAGCGTGCCCGCTGGATCGCGCTCGGTTGATCTGCTGGCGCGCCTGGTCGGCAACACCCACCTCGATGCAGTCGCAGTAGGTCGAGTAGATCCCCTTGTGAATCAGCCGCGTGCGCCAATCTTGCGCCCCGCACTGCTCTGCCCACTCTTCCTCGAGCTGCAGAAGTCGCGAGAGCCGCCCCAAGAACAGCGCTTGCATCTGAGAGACCGAATTCTGACGCGTAGACGCAGGAAGCATCGGAGTCACCACGTCGTCGTGCTGAGACTTCTGGCTAGCCACTGCGCACCTCGAACCTTCGGGCATCTTCCACCGCGGGATTATAGCACAGCAGCCTGCGCCGAAACAGGTCTGCTCGGGGGTGAAAGTGAGAAGACATCCATCGCGGATGCCTCTCGACGATTCAGGGTCAGTGGGATCCGGGGAACCTACCGGTGAGGCACCCGACCGCGACGCGGCGATGGCATCGCGATCGTCCCGCGCCGAGCCGGCGTTCGGTACCTTTCGCCCTGGTGGCCAGCGGATGCTCAGTTCACCGCTTCATCGCGTCGTCGGCCGGATTCGCTCGATCCAATCGAGGGCTTCGAGAACCGCGCTGGTCCGGCGGTGGGCCTGCGCCAGCTCGTATGCGATCGCAGGATCCGGCATAAACGGAGTGTGCTCGTCGGCCAGAACTGAAAAATCTGCGACCATCCGCGCGACTTCGCCCGGTGTGAGGTTCATGATGTCGGGCCCCTCCGTGCGAAGCCAGTTCACGATCTCTAGCCAGGACGTCCACTCGCGGCGGCGGTACAGAGAGATTACATCTCGAAGCTCATAATCTTTCGCGAAGCGTACACGTGGTCTTCGAGGCACAACGTTGTCACCCCGCTCGACTTCCGTATCCTCCTCCGCCACGCATCTCGCGCTCCTGCGCGACATTTACGCGTAGTGGGCGCCCGTCGAGAACGTAGCCATTGAACATTTGAATCGCGGTGTTCGCCTCGGCGTCGGTCGTCATCTGCACGAATGCGAATCCGCGCGGACGCCCAGTCTGGCGATCGAGTGGCATCGTTACCGACTCAACCGTGCCGGCCTGGCTGAAAAGACGCCTCAGCTCACTTTCGCTGACGCTGTAGGGCAGGTTGCCAACATACAATCGAGTCGCCATCAAACTCTCCCGTGCGCAGTGGCGCAGCGTGTAGACAAGCCCGTGTGCAATGTCTGTGCCGACCGGCAACCATGGACACCCGGCGAGGGATCGTGTATGCTTTATTCTAGCACTTCGTGTTCGGGAGGATACTCTCTTTGGCGAATACCAAGTCGGCGTTGAAGGCAATTCGCGTCTCCGAACGTCGCCGTCGCCGTAATCAACCGATTCGCACGGGCGTCAAGACTGCGATTCGCAAGGCAGTCGGCTCGATCAATCAGGGAAATCTCGACGCCGCCCGCGAAGCGGTCGTGAACGCCGTGAGCAAGCTAGACAAGGCGGCGAGCAAGGGTGTGATTCACTGGCGGAACGCCGCTCGACGCAAGTCGCGACTGATGCGCAAGCTCAACAAGGCAGCCGGGACGGCGGGCTGAGATCCTGGCGTCGAATGATCGGCCTTCCCCGACGGGAGAGAGCGAGGTAGCACGCGGAGCCGACCGACGATTCGAAGATGATCGCCGGAGCCCCTGTTTCCGGGACGGGCTGGTTATCCCCTCGAGCGTTCAGCGAGGTCGTTAGTCCGCGTGCTCGCGGCACCTGGTCTGGCGGTATGCATCTTGCCTCCTGGTTCGATCAATCAGATCGCAGGAGCGCGAGGTGCGCGGTGCCATCACGGTCTGTCGCGTCGCCTGCATTCCGGTGGAGATTCAGGTCTCCTGGCCACCGGTCTTCCTCTTCGTGAGCTGGGCACTCGCGGTTCGCTTCTTTCCTCGGCTCTATCCGGAGTGGTCCACGTCCAGCCACTGGATGGCCGGCGTCCTCTGCAGCGTCTTGCTGTTCGGGTCACTCCTCGCTCATGAGCTAGGCCACGCGCTCGTGGCACGCTGGCGAGGTCTTTCTGTCTTTCGGATCAGCCTGTTCTTTCTCGGCGGCATCGCGGAGATTGGCGTCGATGATGGGACGCCGGGCGACGAATTCTGGATGACACTGGCCGGACCAGCCACCAGCGTACTTCTCGCGGTCAGCTTCGTCGGGGTTGGACTGGCGATAGCCGCGACGGATCAACGTCTCGGTGCCGTTGCGCTGTACCTGGGGATCAGCAATGCGCTGCTGGCTGCCTTCAACCTGCTCCCGGGGTACCCACTGGATGGTGGTCGGCTGTTTCGCGCGGTCCTCTGGCAGATTTTTGGCGATCGGACGCGCGCGACTCGCTGGGCGAGCTGTCTGGGCCTGGGAATCGGCGTCGTGGGCATCGTCTCCGGCCTGGTCGACGTGATATCTGGCGACGCGCTCGTCGGGATCTGGCTGGCTGCCGTCGGAGCGTTCCTGATCTTGGCCGTGCGCGGCCGAATTTCCACGATCCTCACCTCTCCCTCTTGACACTAGAATATTTGTTCTATATGATGGGAAGCAGGCAGCCTCACCCTCGATTCCTCTTCGAAAAAAGCTTCGATAAGTGGGAGAGTGCCATCGATGAGCGACCAGACCTGTACTACAGGCCAGCCCACCACTCCACCCCTCGACCGGGAAGAACGCCTGCAGATCGTCCTCCGCGAACTCGAGCGCCGTTTCGGGCCATGGATCGTCTATCGGCTGAAAGATGCTCGGCCAGCGCTCGGCAATCTCGCCATCTCGACCGGCTCTCTATCGCTCGACCTCGCCACCGGTATCGGCGGTTTCCCGCGTGGTCGTATCACCGAGCTGATTGGCCCGACTAGCTCGGGCAAGAGCACTTTAGCCTTCCACCTCCTGGCGAACGCGCAGCGCCAACGGGGCTTTGTCACGCTTATCGACTCTACTCACCAGGTTAGCTTCGATCAGATGAAGCACTGTGGCGTCGACCTCGCAGATCTCTTTCTCGTCGTACCAGAGAGCGCTCGGGAAGCACTGGAGGTCGCGGCGCTACTGGTCGAGAGTAAAGGGTTGGATGCCCTGGTCATCGGCCCACTATCCGATCTGATTGGGAGATCAGCGCGAGTGGGCCAGAGCGCGGCAAGAAAGCTGGGACGCCTGAATGCGATCATGCACGCCGCGCCGACCGCGGTCGTTTTCCTGTCCGACGACAGAATTCGGCCCCCCATGATCCCGGTCAGCCGAGCCCTTCGCCACTTTTCCTCTCTTCGAATCCAGATAACACCGCTGCGGCCTCTCCTCCATCCCTCTGGCGACGTCTTTGGGCTGCGCATCCGGGCCGAGACGGTTAAGAACAAGCTGGCGCCGGCGCATCGCCAGGCTGACTTCGACGTACGTCGCGAGCGAGGAGTTCATCGGGAAGCTGAGCTGATTGATCTCGGCCTCGCCAGATCGATTCTCGAAGAACGATCACTCGGTATCTGCTTTGAGCGTCACTTCCTTGGGCGTGGGAGGACCCGGGCAATCGCCACGCTGGAGTGCGATCCAGCCCTGGCGCAGGACCTCGAAAATCGGATCACCGCGGGCTCTCCCTCTCTTCCCTCCTTCGATGCCCAGACCGAGCACTGTGCTGGCGCAGTACAGCCTTCCTCCGCGCCGCCAGAGCCCCACGTCTCCTTATCCTCCGACACGCGATTTCTGCCATCTCATCTCTGTACCCGGGAGTGAGGCCATGCGTATCGGCTACGTCTGGTTTCCACATCTGTCGGTTCAGGTGGCCACGCTCCGCGATCCAGCGTTGCGTGGCCGGCCGCTCGTTATCGGCGGTGATCAGACCGGGCGAGGGCGGGTTGTCGACGCGAGCGACGATTGCCTGGCAGCTGGCGTCACGAGCGGCATGGCCCTGCGCGAAGCAATCGAGCTGGTTCCAGCGGCGACGTTCCTGCCGGTTGATCCCAACGGCGACGCTGATATGTTCGCTCGAGCCCTCGATCTGCTTGACCGATTTGCCGAGGCAATCGAGGAGAATGGACGCCAGGGCGCATGGTTTGTTCCCGCTGGCCTCCCCTCGCACCCCCCGGCGCCGTGTGTCTCCGAAGCGCGGCGACTGGGTGCCACAATCGTCGATAGCATCGCGGCCGCGCTCGGTCTGAGCAGCCGGGTCGGGATCGGGGCAGGGAAGTTCATCGCCCGCGTGGCCGCCGAGCGTGCTCCGGTAGGAGGCGTTGAAGTCGTTGCGACGGAATATTCAGCCGCGTATCTCGCGCCGCTGCCGGTCACGCTTCTGCCGCTCTCTCCCCGATCGATCGAACGGCTGAAGCTCCTCGGCGTTTCTACTATTGGAGACTTCGCTCACCTCCCCTCGGATGCTCTACCGCGTCGTTTCGGTCCTGAAGCGGGCCTTGCCTGGCGTATCGCCCACGGTGATGACGATGCACTACTGATCCCGCGCCGCCGACCGGAAACGTGGTCGGCGCGGCAAACCTTCGAGCCACCAATCGAAGATCGTACGCTGATCCTCACCGCCTCTCGGGCGTTGCTGGACCGTCTCTGTCGGCCACTCCAGGATCGAGGACGTGCGTTTCGGACGCTCTGGATCACGATCGGCCTGGAAGATGGACGGGTTCTCGATCAGCACGCCGACCTGCGCACACCGACGAGCGACCCTCGCCGATGCCTGCCAGTCCTCCAGAGTATGGTCGAGGCATTGACACTCGAACGGTCGGCAGCCTACGTGGCCGTGCGAATCGAGGCGATCAGGCACGAGCCAGCGAACCAAGGTGAGCTATTCGACCGCACAAGAGCCGAGCGCCGCGAGCGAATCGCCCAGACCCTCTCCGAGATCGCCCGACGCTATCGCGGGCGACTCCGCCGTGTCGTTCCGGGCGATAATCCGTCGAGCCTCTTCGTCGATCGCCGTCTCCTGCTCCTCCCATACGAGCCTGACGTGGGCCGTGGCTCGGTCAGCCATCACCTGGCCGAGCCGGCCACGCGCATCCGACCGATCCGGCTGATCGTACGTGACGGGCGAATCTACCTGGCAGGGCCGAGTGCAAGATCGGAGACGCGACCTGTCTCCTGGCAGGCTACTGGCGCATGGGAGAACGATGAGATCGTGGCGCTCCACGCTCGCTGGGAAGCTGACGACTGGTGGCCCGATACGACGCGGTGGACGTATTACCGAGTACGCACACGCCGTGGCCTGATCGCCACCCTGGCACGCGATCACGACCAACAGCGCTGGTTCTTGATCGAAAACTTCGATTGATCGCGTGAATCGATATGACTACCAGGTACTCGCCCTTGCACGTTCACAGCAACTTCTCGCTGCTGCGTGGCGCATCCTCGGTCGAGGATCTGGTCGGGCGCGCGGCTAAGCTTGGCTACCGTTCGCTCGCGCTGACCGATCGTGATGCGCTCTACGGCACGGTCCGCTTCACCAAAGCGTGCGTGAACGCGGGGCTGCGACCGATCCTTGGCAGCGAAGTAACACTCGAGGGGGGCTACCACCTTATTCTTCTGGCCGAGAACCAGGATGGCTACGCGAATCTCTGTCGACTGATCTCCCGAGCCCACGAGAACCAGCCCAAGGGCGAAGCCGTGCTCCCCTTCGACGCGCTTGCCGAGCGAGCGGGTGGGCTAATCGCGCTCTCTGGACCGCGCACGGGCGAGATCCCTCGGCTGCTCCTCGCCGGACGGCGTGCCGAGGCAGTCCGCGCCGCCAACCGCTACCGCGACGTCTTTGGCGATCGTTTCTACCTGGAGATCCAGAATCATTGCCTCCCCGACGATGGCTGGCTCATGGCCGAGCTCGCTGCCCTCGGGAAAGCCTGCCAGATCGATCTTGTCGCGACAACCGACGTTCACTATGCCGAACCGGCGCGGCGAATGCTGCAGGATGTGCTCACCTGCATTCGAACCAAGACGACGATGGCCGCTCCGTCGCCCGAGCGTCTTCCCAACGGACACTTCGGGTTGAAATCACCTGAAGAGCTACAGCACCTCTTCAAACAATTCCCAGAGGCCCTGGATCGAACCGCGATCATCGCCGAGCGCTGCGCCGTTTCGCTCGACTTCCACGGCGCGCGCTTTCCCCCGCTGAACCTGCCCGAGGGAGAGACCCCCGATACGTACCTCCGTCGGCTGTGTCTGGAGGGCGCGCGCAAGCGGTATCGTCCGCTATCCGAGAACGTTCTACGCCAGCTGGATCACGAGCTTTCCATCGTCGCTCAGGCTGGCCTGGCTCCTTTCTTCCTCATCGCTGCCGACGTGGCCCGTCGATTTCACGGCCGCTGTCGGGGCTCGGCCGCGGGATCGCTGATCGTCTACTGCCTGGGAGTCAGCGCGGTCGACCCGCTTCGCTACGGAATGCTCTTCGAGCGGTTCATCAATCCAGAGCGCCCAACTCTACCCGATATCGATATCGACTTCTCCGAGTGGCACCGCGAAGCCGCGATCGCCTACGTCTACCAGACGTACGGAACCGAGCGCGCGGCGATGGTCTGCAACTACGTGCGCTATCGGGAACGGCTGGCAGTGCGCGATGTCGGGCGCGCGCTGGGCCTTCCCGCCGACCTGATCGATCGCCTGGCAAAATCGTTGGATCGTGGCTGGGGTCTACACGCCGGGGATCGGGGGTTGGCGGGAGAGAATCGGGCCGACGTCCAGGGTCAAGCAGCCGATCCCCACTCCCCGATTGCTACCTTGATGCGGCTCTGCCGGGAGATCGATGACTTCCCGCGCCATCTCAGTATTCACGTGGGAGGCATGCTCGTGACCGGTCGTCCGCTGGTCGAGCTTTTCGGGCTGGAACCAGCCCGCAAGGAGGGAATCATCGTCGTCGGGGCCGACAAGGAAGACGTGGAGGACGTCGGGCTGGGAAAGCTCGATCTACTCTGTCTGCGTGCGCTCTCAGTCGTCCAGGAGGCCGAGGCGCTAGAGCGTCGGCGTGGCGTACCACTCGATCTGCGACGGATCAATCTCGAAGACCCGGAGATCTACCGCATGCTCCGCCACGCTGACACAATTGGCGCATCACAGGTCGAGAGTCGCGCCCAGATGCAGAGCGTGGTCCGAACTCAGCCTCGCTGCTTTCGTGACTTGATCAATCAGTGCGCAATCATTCGCCCGGGCCCTATCGTCGCGGGCATGGTTCACCCTTACAACCGCCGCCGCCTGGGCCTGGAGAAGGTCGTCTACCTGCATCCTCTCCTCGAGCCGATCACCCGCGACACCCTGGGCATCTTCCTCTTTCAAGAGCAGGTGATCCTTGGAGTGATGGCCCTCACGGGCTGCACGGCCGGCGAAGCCGACGTCTTCCGACGGGCGATGGGATCGCATCGCTCCCGCGAAGCGATGCATCGGCTCGAGCCCTGGTTCCTCGAGCACGCACAAGCGAATGGAATCGATCACTCCATCGCCGCCGAGGCCTTTCGCCAGATCAGTGGCTTCGCCGATTTCGGGTTTTGTCGGTCTCACAGCGCAGCTCTCGCCCGGACTGCCTACGAAGGACTCTTTCTCAAGCGGTACCACCCTGCCGCGTTTTATGCTGCGCTCCTCAGCAACCAGCCGATGGGCTTCTACCCGGTCGAGGTGCTGGTCTGGGACGGCCGACGCCACGGTATTCGGTTCTTGCCAGCGGATATTAATCGAAGTGCTGCGCGCTGTACGCTGGAGGATACCGTCTGCTGGATGGCGGGCGATGAAGGACAGGAAAGCACGAGAAATCACTCGCGGGCACCTCGCCTCCAGGGACCGACGCCGAGCGTGCGGCTCGGACTCGAGCAGGTTCGATGGGTCGGGCGAGAGATCGCAGCCAGGATCGTTGCCGAGCGAGAAGCAGGTGGCCCTTATCATTCGCTTCACGACTTCTGTCAGCGTACTGGCATCACCGGCAAAGCGGCCGAGGGCCTCATCCTGGCCGGCGCCTTCGACTTCGAGGGACGCTCGCGGCAAGATCAGCTCTGGGAGCTGTATGGAAGGATCGGCGATTCGACCAGACGATCGCTGAGGCTCGCTGAAGAAAGCGCGACACTCCCCGAGCGCCCCGAGCACGAGCAGATCTTGCTCGATCATCTTGTCCTGGGCTTCAGCCTGGAGCATCACCTCGTCGAAGGCTACCGGCGCCGGCTGGACGCGCTCGGAGTCATCCGAAGCGACAAGCTCGAGCACCAGCCGGCTGGCCGCGAGGTGCGCGTGGGAGGTCTGGTCGTCTGCCGCCAGCACCCGATGACCGCGAAGGGGTACGTCTTTCTGACGCTCGAGGACGAGAAAGGACTGATCAACGTCATCGTACGTCCGGAGATCTATCGCCAGTATCGTGATGCCCTTCGGAATAGCTGCCTGGTCGCGGTCGCTGGAACGCTGCAGCGGGCTTTCGGTACGGTCAATGTCGTCGCTCAGCGAGCGATTGCGCTCGACCCGCGGGTTCCCAGCGCCCCGGTCGTGCGTACCGGCGAGCTCATCGACGCGGGCGTGCGCTCGCACGATTTTCACTGACTCCGACAACGAACATTCCCGGGCAATCGAGGACGTCGGACCGACACACCGTCAGCTGACGCGCCGAGACGCCGTGCACTGCCAAACCCTGCGCATTGCACGCGGGAACAGCGTCGCATATGTGCACGCCGCTTCCGCAAAAACCAACGCTGACCGTTGCAGAACGCGCACAAATCGCGTATAATGCAGGTACGGCGTCCAACGCCACGTGGTGAGCGTAGCTCAGCGGTGAGAGCACCTGACTGTGGATCAGGGGGTCGCGGGTTCAAATCCCGCCGTTCACCCCACATCGCCTAGAGCTTCTAGGCGATTTTCTTTTTGCCCCGCGTGACCTTCCCGATCCGCGCCGATCCACCCCTCACGTTCGCGATCTGACTGAAATCTGACTGAAAGCGGACGCCGGAGCCGATTCCGGCCTAGTGAGCCTGCACCGCCGCGCCCGCGACGACACGCTCGGCGCGTGTCACGCGATTGTACAGCCAGCCAGTGACCCATCCCAGAGCGAACCCGGTCAGCAAACCATAGCCCGCACCGATCAGTCCGCCCATGAACGTTGGCCGATAGCCCGGATAGAACGTCGTCATTACCTCGAACGCTCCGCCACCGACCTGAAACAGCCCGGCAGCCCACGCCAGCAGCGCCATGTAGGCGCCGTAGGCAGCCCCCGTACTAACGCCGAGTGCCCACGCATTCAGCATCTCTACAGCTCCTCACGTGAAATTGCCTTCTCGACGCAGGAGCCATGCCACCACCCCGATCGAAGGACCTGAGTGCCTGCCTTCTTGACGGGCTTTCGCACACCGTGGTAGGCTTACTGGCGAACAAGGTCTCGGGCCGAGGGAGTATAGCGGGTGCCGCGCTACGCCGTTATCGAAGAGGAAATACGCCAGAAGATCGGAAGCGGAGAGATTCGCCCGGGCGAGCCCCTACCTCCCGAGCTCCGACTGTGCCGAGACTTCGGAGTCAGCCGCCACACGCTGCGTCGGGCTCTCGAATCACTGCAGCGCGATGGCCTGATCACCCGTCATCCGGGGCGTGGTACCTTCATCACCCGACCGCCACTCGTAACGCAGCCGCTTGGCGGATTCTACTCATTCGTTGGCTCGCTAACCCAGCAAGGTCTCGCGCCGCGCTCGATTACACTCGAGCGCGCCGTCGTACCCGCGTCCAAACAGTCACAGGAAAAACTGGCCATCGGCCCGAACGAGCAGGTTATCCGCCTGATCCGAAAGCGACTCGCGGACGAAACTCCACTCGCGCTCGAGATTGCCGAGATCCCGTATCGCCTCTTCCCATCACTGGCCACGCTGGACCTCGGCGACCGCTCGCTTTACGAGGCGCTCGAGCAAGAGTCCGGTCTTCTCATCACCGGAGCCGCCGAGACGATCCGACCGGTCGTGCTCAGCAAGGAGGAGGCCGCGCTCCTCGAGGTTCCGTCCGGCAGCGCCGCGTTCCACGTCGAGCGATTGACGTCGGCGCGTGAGCAGCGTGTCGAATGGCGGCGCAGCCTTATCCGGGGCGACCGGTATCTTTATTCGGTCGAGCTACCGCGAACCCGATCGTCAAGCTGAGCCGACGCCGTCGTCCAGCAGCGGGACCGGCTCCTGCTTCAATGTAGACGGGTGCTCCCCAGTGTCTTCACCCGGGAGAGGTATGGGAATCACCCCTGGAAGCAGCACACAGAGCTACGTCCCCCAAGCCAGACCCTGGTCGCTCTCCTGGTTCGGCACTAGGCTGACGGCAATTCAGCCTCGGGTATGCCAACCGCGCGCGCTGTTGCCAGGATCCGCTCCCACGTCTCCTCGGCGAGGGGAATGCCATTGGTAAGTCGCTCGGCGCGGGACCGTGCTTCTGGCTCACCCGGAATCATGACGCCCGCTGAGCCCGGCGCGGCGGGCACTGCCTTCAGACGGACCAACGTCTCATCCGCCGTGGCAGCGTAACGCTCTGGATCGACGAAAACGCTCGGATCCATGGCGAGCATCAGCGTCCCGCTGTGTCCATACACCGGGCCACCACGCACGCCCTCGGCATACGAGTCAGCACCGGTCATGACGCGCCCCAGTAACTCGACCATCACGGAGAGAGCATACCCCTTGTGTCCCCCGAACGGCAGGAGAGCGCCGCCCCGATAGTAGTCTTCGGGATCGGTCGTCGGCCGGCCCTCCCGATCGACGATCGAGCCGGGTGGGAGCGGGACCTTCTTCGCACGTGCGACCTCGATCTTGCCCGCCGCCACGGCAGTCGTCGCGAAGTCGACGAGAATGTCCGGCTGCACCCCAGCGGGAATCCCCACTGCGATGGGATTCGTCCCGAAAAGCGGCTTCGAGCCCCCGTAGGGAACCGCGCTCACACCGCGCCCGCCGAATCCACCTGCCATCACCATCAGCACGATGCCTGCATCCGACGCCATCGTTGCATATTCACCCAGGCGGCCGATGTGGTTGCACCGGACAATCCCGACCATGCTCACGCCGGACTGCTTCGCCTTCTCGATGGCAACCTCCGTGGCGTAGGCCGCCGACACCTGGCCGAACGTCCAGTGGCCATCTACCAGCGCGGTGACCGCGGTCTGGCGGATGATCGAAGGCCGGGCATCGGGCACGACGTGTCCCTCGCGCACGGCATCGACGTAGGTTGGAATCCGGATGACACCGTGCGAGTCGTGTCCGCAGAGATTCGCATCGACCAGTGCCGTCGTGACGCGTCGCGCAATGTCCGGGGGAGAACCGACGGCCTCGAAAATCTTCTGGCTCAGCTCGACCAGGGTGTTCGGGGACTGGACTACCACGTGGATAACCTCCGTACGACGGAATCAATGGCGCCACAGAACGCCCGGTTCATCCACGGGCGTGAGGGGGATCCAGGGAAAAGCTCTCGAGTATAGTACACGGCCGAGCTCACCGACCTTCCACCGAGCCACCAGGCGCATCCCCGCGCGTGCTGGCCCGGCGAAGTGCCCGCAGCTCTCGCTCGAAATCCTCGATTCGACCTTTCAAGTTCTGCATATGCTCTGACACCGTCGTGCGCTCAGACTCGCGCACCGAATACAGATCCCAGCAGACCGCGAGCGCAGTTCGAAGCGTACCGATCACCTGTCGGAGGTTCTGCTCGTCGCCTGCGACCCGCGAGAGAATTTCTCCAGCCACCTCGTGCATCTGCAGTGCGAGCTCGGCCGGTGACGGCGCCCCCGCTCCCAGGGGAGCGCTCACCGCGGGTGACTCCCTGACGTCCGGAAACGCCTGCTCGATCTCGCTCAATGCCAATCCGATGGCGAGGTTCAGACGCGCGAGCGCCGGATGCGGGTCCGGTCCGACGTCTCGCCAACTGCTCTCCGGTATCGAAAACGAGTCGGCTTCCATCCTGGACCGATCGTCCATAGCGCCCTCCTCGCTCGACGGGCACAAGGCGCAGCCACGACCGCGAGCGCCGCTGCCTGGTAGCGGTATTGTAGCACATCAGGATCTGGCGATTGTTGCGACCGGCCATTCGTGCTACACTCCACGCCAGCCAAGCGCTGCCCCACGACGCGTGATGCTACCAGGGAGGGACGACGTGTCGACGATACCCGCTACTATCCGCCTGTCTGCTGATCAGATCCGCGAACGGATTGGCCGGCTTCCCCGCGTGCGCCTGGCCTTTACGCCGACGCCGCTGGAGGAGGTTCCACGCTTCTCGGAAGCCCTCGGTGGACCACGTATCCTGATCAAGCGAGACGATCTCACCGGATTCGCGTTCGGCGGCAACAAAGTCCGTGCGATGGAGTTCCGGATGGCGGACGTACAGGCGAAGCACTGCAACGCCTTCGTTCTGGTCAATATCGGCCAGTCGAACCACGCGCGACTTCACGCGGCTGCCTGTGCCCGTCTTGGCATCAAGATGGTCATCGTGAAGCCAGGACCGAAGAACGAGCGCGTTCAGGGAAATCTTCTGCTGAATCACATCACCGGCGCCGAGATCGTCGAAACCGGGACTACCGATCCTGCCGAGCTAGAGCGAATTCTCGACGACGTCCTGGAAGATCTCCGGCGTCGAGGCTACAGGCCGTACGCGTCCACGCGGGATCCATTCTCGCCAATCGCGGGTACCATCGCCTTCACCGAGGCCGCGATCGAGGTCGTCGAGCAGATGTCGGCTGCCGGGATCGATTGCTGTCAGCTGTTCCTCGTCGGGGGAACGTCGGCCGCGGGTCTAGCTCTCGGCGGTAAGCTCCTCGGCGCGCCGTATCGCGTCCACGCCGTCAGCGTCGGAGGGTCCAGGCAGCAGCTTTTGAGCTCCGAGATCGCGCTGAGCAATCGCGTCGCGACCGAGGTACTCGACCTACCCCCGATCATGAGCGCGGATGATTTCGCCGTCTACGATGAGTACGTCGGATCGCGGTATGGAGATGCGACCCCCGAGGTTCTCGAGGCCATCAGGCTACTCGGGAGAACCGAGGGTATCTTCGTGGATCCGGTCTACACCGGCAAGGCACTGGCCGGGGTCATCGGGGAGATTCGCAAAGGAACCCTGACACGGGAAGATACCGTGATCTTCGTTCACACCGGGGGAACGCCGATCATCTTCGCGTACGACGAGGTTCTGTCACGAATCTGACCTTTCGGCCAGGAAAAGAGGCGATTGCCGGACCGCCAGCCCGTCCCGGGGTAGGTTGCCTGGGCATCCGGGACTGAGGATGCTCAGCTACCGCCTTGAGCTGCTTGCTCGCTGAATGCGCGGTAGGCGTCTGGACCGTACAGCACGAAGGTGACCGATTGGACGTGCGGTCCCTGATGGCGGCGGACGACGTCAAGCATCAGGCGTGCACACTCCGCAACCGGAAATCCGCCAACGCCAGTTCCCAGAGCGGGAAAAGCGACACTGCGGATGCCTAGCTCCTCGGCGACGCGAAGGGCGCTGACGGTCGCCTGGCGAATCTTGTCCGCGTCGGTCTGGAGGTCCTGCCCCATCGCCGCGGCGTGGATGACGTAGCGGGCACGCAACCGGCCGGCGCCGGTCGCGACCGCCTCGCCGACCGGAATCGGTGCCTTGGAGATGGCCTCCACCTCGATCTCAGGTCCACCTTTCCGCTTGATCGCGCCCGCGACACCCGCGCCCATCCACAGGTGATTGTTCGCCGCGTTTACAATCGCGTCACAATCCGACTCGGTAATGTCGCCCTGGGTTATCGTGATCTGGACCATCGTGAATCACGCAGGAACAAGCTCGAATCGACGGAAACCGTATGTCTGGTCGTTCTCCAGGATTGCCGTAATCAGTTCTGGCGCGTAGCCGTGGGGGCGCGAGGCAAGCGAGATGTAGCTGGCAAGCTGCTCGCGGATCCCGTCGACGTCGGTTGGCTGGTTGCTGTTCGCGAGAAACACCCGAAAGATCGCTTCCGCCAGGGGTGTCTCTGGCGTGATATAGTCACGCTGCTTTGAGCAGTCAGCGCGGATCACCGACAGCGGATTACTCGCGAACGGAACGGACCGCATCTCGAACACCACACGACCACGCGAATCGACCGTGGGAATGCGTTCCTGCACTTCTGTTCCTAGCTTCCGGCGGCACGACGAGCACATCCGCGTGAGCGCGACGGCGCGAAACGATTTGTTGTGATCGGTGTACCACCGTTCATCGATGAAGTAACGGGGCTTGGACTCTTCCACGAAGTCGACTCCTTACTCGGGAAACGCTTAGAGCGGGATAGGGTTGCCTCTTGGCAGAACCCGTCGGGTAATATTATAATAGCACTAACGCAGGGTACAGGCATTGCGCTTGCTCAATTCGCACGAAAGGGCGGAGTTTTAGCAGATAGCGATGAAAGCGGCGCTGCGAGACATTTTCGAGACCCTCATCCTCACCGCGGTCATCTTTCTCATCGTTCAATCGGTCGTCAAGAACTTCAAAGTGGAAGGGACGAGCATGGAGCCGACCCTTCACGACAACGAGTTCCTTCTGGTAGACAAGGCGGTGTACTGGTCGGTGAACCCGGCCGCGGCGCAACGCATCTTTCCAAATGCCAAGGCCGAGGAGGGTACAGGCCGCGTCTATCTCTTCCACGGCCCTCAGCGTGGCGACATTATCGTGTTCCGGTACCCTCACGATACGAGCCGCGACTTCATCAAGCGCGTGATCGGGCTTCCTGGCGACGTGGTCGAGGTACGTAACGAGCGCGTCTATGTCAACGGGCGAGCGCTCGTCGAGCCCTACATCCTCGCGGCCCCGCGCTACACGATGCCGCCCGTCCGCGTCCCGCCCGGGCAGTATTTCGTCCTCGGTGATAATCGGAACGACTCGAGCGACTCTCACGTCTGGGGGACGGTGCCCTGGTACGATATCGTCGGCCAGGCGTGGGTGTCATACTGGCCACTCGGCGACTGGCAGTTCTTCCCCTCGAGTGCGATGGCCGCACCCTAGCGCCTGGCCACGGGCCCTGTTTCGGCTCACAGGCAGGTTGACGTTCCCGATCTCTTAGCTCGCGTCACGCGAGGGGACAACGAAGCCCTCGTTGAGATGCGGATCTTCTAGCTCTCGGTCGTCACGCGCGAGCAGGCGTACCCGCGTTTGGGCCTGGTCGAGCTTCTGATAGCACAGCTTGACCAGCGCCATGCCCTCTTCAAATCGAGTGACCATATCCTCAATGGTCAGGCCGCCCGCCTCGAGCCGCGTCACCGCCTCTTCAAGACGACTGAACGCATCTTCGAACGACAGATTATCGGGCAGTTCGATCTGCATGCCAGTCTACGCCCTCCGGTTCCGGTCACGAGATGACCCGACTTTCGAATTCGCCGTCAGCCACGCGCGTTCGGACGATCACCCCATCGGCGATCTGATTGGTGCTCATGATGATGTCTCCGGATTCCGCCAGCCAGCTCACGCTGTAGCCCCGTCTGAGCACCGCTCGGGGATCCAGTGAGATAAGCTGCATCTCGCGGGCATGCAGGCGCTCACGTGCAAGCTCGCATCGATGGAGGCACGCTGCCGCCGCCCGCGCCGCGAGATCTGACACGTCGGATCGTCTCCGCTCGATCAGCTCGAGCGGAGAACGCCGTTCCAGACTTTCCGCGAGATAGGTCACCTGAGCTGCGGCCTGCTCCAGCGCCGTTCGCGCCCGCCAGGCCAGTGCGCTCGCGAGGTTGTCCAGACGACTTCGGATCTCGCGAACGTCCGGAACGACCATCTCGGCAGCCGCCGATGGAGTCGGCGCGCGCTGATCCGCGACCAGGTCCGAGACGGTCACGTCGGTCTCGTGTCCAATCGCCGAGACCACGGGTGCCCGCGAAGCGAAAATGGCCCGTGCAACAACCTCCTCGTTGAACGCAGCCAGATCCTCGCGCGAGCCGCCGCCCCGCGCCAGAATGATGACGTCCACCTGGCCAAGCTCGTTCAGATCCTCGATAGCTTCGCTGATCTTCTCGGCAGCATCATCGCCTTGAACTGGCGTCGGCGCCAGAACGATCTCGACCAGCGGATATCGCCGCGAGATCACAGTGCGAATATCGTGAATGACCGCTCCCGTCGCCGACGTCACCACGCCGATTCGCTTTGGCCAAACAGGTAAGGGGCGTTTCCGCGATGGCTCGAACAGCCCTTCGGCCTCCAGCCGAGCAAGCAGCTCCTGCAGACGAATCTGAGCGGTGCCAATTCCAGCCGGCGCCAGGAATTCCGCGTAGAGCTGGTAGACGCCTTGAACCTCGTACACGCGCACTGGTCCGCGGGCCACGCCGCGCTCGCCATTCTCCGGACGCTGTCGCATGCGCTGGACGAATGGCCGAAACATCACACACTTGAGCTGGCTCGCGTCATCCTTCAGGGTGAAGAACGCGTGACCGGACATGGAGATGGAGAAGTTCGAAACCTCTCCCTCGACCCAGACGTCCTGCAGGCGAGGATCTTCCTCAATCGCCTGCTTGACAACGCGGGTCACATCCGAAACGCCCAGGATCATCATCAGCCCAGCG
This sequence comes from Chloroflexota bacterium, assembly GCA_902810745.1. Classification (GTDB taxonomy): domain Bacteria; phylum Chloroflexota; class UBA6077; order FW602-bin22; family CADDYW01; genus CADDYW01. The sequence continues at coordinate 85,174 of CADDYW010000001.1, forward strand.
CACCTTCTGTCGAGCGCTACGAACCACCAATAACCGGTTGTTTCGCTGCGGCACTCAGGACGTCGACGCCATCTGGTTTGATCAGCACAACGTCTTCGATCCGGACACCTCCCCAGCCGGGGCGATACACGCCCGGCTCGACGGTCACGATCATTCCAGCGCGCAGCACGTCGCTGCTATTTTGTCCAATCGACGGCATTTCGTGGATGTCCAGACCGACCCCGTGCCCCAGCGAATGGCCAAACTCGTCACCCCGCCCGGCTGCTTTGATGACCTCGCGGGCAAGCGCATCGGCCTCTTTGCCCGTCAGGCCCGCACGCAGCTCCGCGATCGCTTTCTGCTGCGCCCGCAGAACCAGATCGTAGGCCTCCAGGTACTCCGGCGGTGCCGAGCCGACACAGAAGCTTCGGGTCAGATCAGCACAGTAACCGTCGATGCGCGCCCCCATATCGATCCAGACGGGCTCGCCGATCCGAAGCGCGTAGTCCGAGTTCAGGTGGTGGGGCACCGCGGCGTGGGCCCCGGCCGCCACGGATGGCCCGAACGCCATCCCGTCGGCTCCCCCATCTCGTAACGCCCGCTCCAACGCCCAGGCGATCTCCTTCTCCGTCTGACCGGGCCGTAGCTGCTTCACGACATGGGTATAGGCTCGATCGGTCACGGCGATCGCGCGACGCATAATCGCAAGCTCGTCGGCATCCTTGATCGCCCGAAGCTGCTCGATCAGCCCATCCGCCGCCACCAGCTGTCGCTCCTGGCCGAGTTCTTCGACCAGCTTCGCGTAGACGGAATAGTTCACCCAGGAACCTTCAAAGCCGATGGCAGCGCCCGGAACTCTCTTCAAAAGATCGATCACGCCCGGGAGCGGGCGGGTCTCGGCACGCACGGGCTCGAGGTGGCGCATCGTCTCGCGAACACCCTCGAAGTAGAGGAAGTTCGTCACAAAGTAACCGGCGTGCGCTGTCAGGACGATCCAGGCAGCTGCCCCGGCAGCAGACGGGTCGTGGTTGGTAAAGCCAGAAAGATACTGCCGATTGGCCGGGTTGCTGACGAGCAGCACGTCAAGACCGCGCTCGGCCATCAGCGCACGGGCCGCGTCGATTCTAGCCTGGTAGTTCACGATATCTCCCATCTAGCGTCGATCGTCAACGTCCCACTACCGCCATTGCATCTTCAGCCGCGATGGCGTCCACGGGGAACGTCTGACCGCACTGGTGACACCGTGCTTCGTTCCGCCCGGCCTCGACCAGCAATCCGCCGCACGCGGGGCACGGCGTGGGCAACGGCCGCTGCCAGATCGCAAACTCGCACGTCGGGTACAGCGAGCATCCGTAGAACGGCCGACCGCGACGCGTCCGCTTCTCCACGAGGTCGCCCTCGTGGCACCTCGGGCACTTGACACCGAGCTTGAGCACGAGCGATCGCGCGTTTCGGCACGTCGGATAATTGCTGCAGGCGATGAACTTGCCGAAGCGACCGAGCTTGATCAGCATCGGGCTGCCGCACTTATCGCAGAGCTCCCCGGTCGGCTCCGGCTCGATCGAGACGGATGGCATCTGCTCATCCGCCCGTCGCAGCGTTTCCTCGAATGGTCCGTAGAACGCCGACAGCACCTCAACCCAGGGCGCACCATCATTGGCGATCTCGTCAAGCTTTTCTTCCATGTCCGCGGTAAAGCCGATATCGATGATATTCGGGAAATGCTCGGCCAGCAGGTCGGTCACGAGCTTGCCCAGCTCGGTCGGTCGAAGCTGGCGACCGTTCCGCTCGACGTAGCCGCGTTCCTGGATCGTGCTCAAGGTCGGTGCGTAGGTACTTGGCCGCCCGACCCCATTTTCCTCCAGAGCCTTGACCAGCGTCGCATCGGTGTACCGAGGCGGCGGCTGGGTAAAGTGCTGCTCCGGGCTGACCTGGATCTGTCTCAGCTCCTCGCCCACCTCGACGCGTGGCAACGGACGCTGCTTCTCCTCGTCGCCGTCCTCCTCGTCGCGCCCTTCGGTATAGACCACGGTAAATCCCGCGAACTTGATCGTGGACCCGGTCGCGCGCACGAGATACGGACGCTTGTCGCGCGTCGGACCCGCACTCACGTCGACGGTGACGCTGTCGTAGATCGCGCTCGCCATCTGGCTTGCCACCATTCTCTGCCAGATCAGACGATAGAGGCGCGCCTGGTCCTGGGTCAGCTGCGCCTTGATCGAGTCGGGTGTCCGGCGAATCGCAGTCGGCCGGATGGCCTCGTGCGCCTCCTGGGCCCCCTTCGCCTTGGTCTTGTACACGTTGGGCGTCGCCGGGACGTACGCCGGGCCATAGACCTCGCGAATGAAATCCAGCGCTTCCTTCTGAGCCGATTCCGCCACGTTGGTCGAGTCGGTCCGCATATAGGTGATCAAACCGACGTTACCTTCGCCACGCAGCGTCACGCCTTCGTACAGCTGCTGGGCCACGGCCATGGTTCGCTTGGCGCTAAAACCAAGCTTCCGCGAAGCCTCCTGCTGCAGCGTGCTCGTCGTGAAGGGCGCGGACGGGTGCCGCGTCACATCCCGCTGGCGAACGTCAGCAACGATAAACGAAGACTGTCGCAGCGCGTCGGCGACCGCCATGGCCGACGCCTCGTCGGCCAGCTCGGGCTTCTGTCCATCGATCTGCACGAGCTTTGCGATGAACGTTCGCGGCTTCGTTCGCCCGGGCTCCTTCAGCTTCGAGAGCTCGACGTCGATCGTCCAGTATTCCTGCGGGACAAAGTTCTCGATCTCGCGCTCGCGATCGACCACCAGGCGCACGGCGACTGATTGAACTCGGCCGGCCGAGAGTCCGCGCTTGCTGATCTTCCGCCGCAGGAGCGGGCTCAAGCTGTAGCCGACCAGGCGATCGAGAATCCGTCGAGCCTGCTGGGCTTCGACGAGCCGCATGTTGATCGCCCGCGGCGACGCGAACGCGCGACGGATCGCGTCACGCGTTATCTCGTGAAACTCGACGCGATGGACCCGGGACGGATCTTTGAGATTCAGTGCTTCCGCGAGATGCCACGAGATCGCCTCGCCCTCGCGATCCGGGTCGGTCGCGAGATACACGTCCTCGGCCTCCTTGACGTGGCTTCGCAGCTTTCGCACGATATCTTTCTTCTTCTCTGGGATTACGTAGCGTGGCGCAAAGTTGTGCTCGATGTCCACGCCCAGTCGATTCGCCGGGAGGTCGCGAATGTGTCCGATCGACGCCTCGACGACGTAATTTCGCCCGAGGAATCGTCCAACCGTTCGTGCCTTTGTCGGCGATTCGACAATAACAAGCTTCTTTGCCATGAATTGCGTGCTACCTCTCTGTAGGTCAGCGGCCCGTCGTCACGTAATGCATCCCGCCCACGTGCCGTGCCATTCCCTTCAGCTCGAGCAGCGCCAGCGCACTGCTCACGGCACTAACCGGCAGATTCACCTGCCGCACGATCTCGTCGATGTGCAACGGCTCACCGGATAGAACGTCGAGAAGAGACCGCTCGACCGGATCATCGGGCGCGATCGACCGGAACGCAAGCTGCTGACCAACCGTGGTGACGTCCAGCTCGTCGAGAATGTCCTGAGCCTCCTGGACGAGCTTTGCTCCTTGCTGGATCAGACGATTCGTTCCGACGCTGCTTGCCGCGAGGATACTCCCGGGAACAGCCAGAACATCACGCCCCTGCTCAACAGCAAAGTTCGCGGTGATCAACGCACCGCTCGTTTCACCCGCCTCGACCACGAGGGTCGCGCGAGTCATCCCACTGATGATCCGGTTTCGCGCTGGGAAGTTTCCTGCCTCGGGCGGAGTCCCACAGGGATACTCGGAGATGATCGCGCCACTCTGAGCGATATCTCGCGCCAGTGCCCGGTGATCCGGCGGGTAGACGACGTCCACCCCGGACGCGACGACGGCAATCGTCCGGCCACCTGCCGCCAGCGCGGCGCGGTGCGCCACGGCGTCGATGCCCCGCGCCAGCCCACTCACGATCGTAACGCCACGCCCGGCGACTTCCTCGACGAGTCGCTCGCAGGCCTGCTTCCCATAGACCGTCGCGCGGCGCGTGCCGACGACGGCCAGCGACAGCTCGTCCGACGATCTCAGCATTCCCCGAACGTACAACAGCGGCGGGGCATCGGCGACGTGCTTGAGCAGCGCGGGATAGCTCTCATCCTGGAGAGTAACGAGAACGATCCCAGCTTTCTCGATTCGCTCCATCTCGCGGTCCAGGTCGATACGGACCCGCCGCGCGACGAGAACTTCGAGTGTTTTCGCGTCCAGTCCGGCTCGACCGAGCTCCTGGGGGCTGGCGCGCCAGGCAGCCTCGGCAGTTCCGAAGTAGCTCAGAAGGCGCCGAAACCGCGATGGCCCCACCCCGGATACGAGATTGAACGCAAGCCAGTACGGGACGTCACTCATCGCACCGTCGATGGACGGCTGTTCGCTGGAGATATTGTACCACAGCCCGCGGGAGCGACCGGTCGTGCAGATCCGCTCTCCCAGGCCAGGTTACGGAACGGGGATCACGATGGCGGCACGTGTCCACGCTCGCTCTCTCGCCAGTATCACCGCTCGTCCGCCACTCCGGCCATCGTCCGGTCATCTTCAAAGATCCGCCCGATCGAGCTGAAATGCTTCGTGGAGCGCGCGAACTGCCTCGACCACGTGTGCACTTCCAATCAAGCACGTGATCCGAATCTCCGACGTGGTAATCATGTCGATATTGACCTGATGGTCGGCGAGTGCTCGGAACATGCGCGCGGCATAGCCGGGCGCGTGCTGCATCCCGGTCCCGACGATCGATACCTTGGCCAGATCCGTGCTGCTGACCACATCCGTGGCGCGGATCTCTTCCGACACGGACTGCACGATTCGGAGCGCCCGCTCCAGATCGCTCCGCGCCACGGTAAAGGAAAGATCCGTCACGCCGTGGATACTCGCGTTCTGAACGATCACATCCACGCTGATATTGGCCTCGGCAAGCGGCTGGAACAGCGCCGCGGCGATGCCTGGACGATCTGGCACGCCCACCACGGTAATCTTTGCCACGTCCGTATCGTGGGCAATGCCACGGACCTTGTTGCGAAGCTCCATCGCCGTTTCTCCATGAATCAACGTCCCCGGATTGGTATTGAAGCTCGATCGGACGACGATCGGGACGCCGTAGACGCTTCCAAGCTCGACCGCTCGCGGATGCATGACTTTCGCTCCCTGCTGGGCAAGCTCGAGCATCTCCTCGTACGAGATCTCCTTCAGCTTCTGCGCTCGGGGCTCGATCCGCGGATCGGCGGTGTACACACCGTCGACGTCCGTGTAGATCTCACACAGGTTGGCACCCAGGATCGCGGCCATCGCCACTGCGGTCGTATCGGAGCCGCCGCGGCCGAGCGTCGTTATGTCGAACTCTTCGGTGATCCCCTGGAAGCCTGCTACGACGACGATCCGTCCGGCTGCCAGTTCACGGTGCACGCGTGACGGATCGACGGCAATAATCCGCGCCCGACTGTAGCTAGCGTCGGTCTTGATGCCGGCTTGGGCGCCCGTGAGCGAGATTGCCTCGTATCCCATGTGGCGGAGTGTCATCGCCATCAGAGTGCAAGAGATCGTTTCGCCGGTCGAGAGGAGCAGGTCGAGCTCGCGATCATCCGGCTCTTTCGCCAGCTGACGAGCGAGCCTGATCAGATCGTCAGTGGTATCGCCCATGGCCGATACGACCACGACGATGGGGCGGCCGGATTGGCGACTGGCAATGATTCTCTCGGCAACCGCCCGAATGCGCTCGGCGTTCGCCAGGGAGCTTCCGCCATATTTCTGAACCAGGATCTCCATGCGTTGCGTTCCTCTCCTCGTAGACGGCGACACATTCTATCATAGCCCATGGCAATCCAGACGGAATTCCTAGGACTATTATCTCGACGCCGCATTGCCATCAGGGCGGGCATTCTGCTATAGTCACGCACGCAAAACTTCCGCTCTGCCGAGCCGATAACCGTTGGCTGGTCGGCGGCTCGCTCGAGGAAACCGTGACACTTGTCGAGGTCCAGTCCACCATCGACTCGCTAAAGCCGCCTGCTATCACGTCCGAAACGATCGACGTCGGCGTTCTGACGAAGGGGAAGCCGACACTCGGGATGGCTTTGACCAGTCTTCTCCTGCAGGAAGATGTGCAGCTTCGCATCCACATTGTCGATACGGCAGCGCGTCCGGTGGTCAGCCGCGATGACGTTCGCTTTGCTCTACGTCTGGCCAGCGACCGACACGTCCAGTGCAGCTATGAATACACCGGGGAGTCGGATCTCGCCTTTTCGACCGGGAAGGCCCGCCTGGTGAGGATTCTCGACGGAAGCCACCTGTGCTTCATGGATGATGACGTGGTCGTGCCGTCCCGCGCGCTGCGATGCCTGCTCGAGACCGCTCGGCAGCACGGCACCTACGGCTACATCAGCCCGTTGTGCACCAACTCCGCCAGCTTCCCGGGAGCACGGCCCGGAATCTCACCCGGTTCGCTCATCTACCAGGACGCGCTCGTGCGTCGCGTTCTACTCGAGTACTACGAGACGACTGTCGACGTTCTGGATCGGCGCCGAAGCAGCCAGAAAGTCTGGGAAACTGCCTTCCTCACCGCTCTGTTCGACGAGCTCCAGCGGCCAAAGATTCGACAGCGAGATCTCGTCATCTACCACCTGGACTATCACGAGCCTCCGTGCTGTATCGACGAGGAGCCCACCGTGATCGCCCGGTCGACTGCGCTCGCCCGGGAGCTTGCCGCGAAGGTCCGAACTCAGGATGGCTTGCTCCTGGACCCTGCTCGCCCGCGTCGACGGCCGATAGATGAGCCGCGCCAGCCCCGACGTCGGTGGGCGCGGCGGGCTCTCCGAATGCTCTCCTGGGTACGCTGATCTCGCCTGGCACGTCCCGTGCCTCTTCGTCTTTGCTATGGTATGGGCGTTGCCTGAGCTCGTTCGCCGCTTCTCCGGCGTTCGCGTCGCCGTCCTCGGCGACCTGATGCTGGACCGCTACATCACGGGCCGTGTGCGCCGAATCAGTCCTGAAGCGCCGGTGCCGGTCGTCGAAGTGGAGCGTACGTTCGAGCGACCTGGCGGCGCTGCCAATGTCGCGGCCAACGTGCGTGCTCTTGGGGCTGTCACGACCATCATCGGGCTGATCGGCACCGACCCCGACGGCGATCGGCTTCGCGCGGTGCTTGCCGAGGCCGGGCTCTCCGCCGATTGGATAATCGCTCCGGTGGACCGGTCGACCACGGTGAAGACGCGAATCGTCGCCCACGGCCAGCAGATCGTTCGTGTCGATCGCGAGTCGACCCGGGTCCTGGACGACGAGACGGCTGGTGCCCTCGTGGAGGCGTTTCTGCACGTCGACGGTCCCGACGTCGTGATTCTTTCCGATTACGGAAAGGGCGTGCTGTCGGCACCGGTGTGCTCGGAGATTATCTCTCACTGCCACAAGCGAGGGGTACCGGTGATCGTGGATCCCAAGGGCAACGATTACCGGCGGTACATGCACGCGACCGCCGTCACGCCCAATCAGCACGAAGCAGCACAGGCGCTCGGGGTCCAGAACGTCGCCGACCTTTCTTTTCAACGGGCGCGAGAGTACTTTCTCGACGAGCTGGAGATGGAGGCAGCCCTGATTACCCAGGGTGAGCTGGGAATGACGCTCCTCATCCCACGCCATTCCCCGATTCAGTTTCCCGCGACCGCGCGCGACGTCGCCGACGTGACCGGTGCTGGCGACACCGCTACCAGCGTCTTTGCCATGACCGTGGCGATCGGCGGATCGTTTCAGGACGCCGCGCTTCTGGCCAATGCCGCCGCGGGAATCGTCGTCGGTAAGGCAGGAACAGCCCTGGTCAGCCCTGACGAGCTGATCGAGGCCGTGCAGCCTCGCGCAGTCGTCCGTGGCCATCGGCCTCGATGATGACTCGGGCGGCATCGAGGAGGGAATCGAACCGCGGGTAGGCGGAAGAAGTCTCGCTGGTTCCTACCAGGAGCGCCCGGCAGCCAGCCGCTCGTGCAGCTTCTAAGTCGGTTGGCGTGTTCCCGATGAGCCAGGAGCGACCGAGATCAATCGCCCAGTCCGACGCCGCGCGAAAGAGCATGCCAGGCGCAGGTTTACGGCAGTCACACGGCACCGCCAGCGCGCGATTCGTCCCTTCCACGTGGTGCGGACAGTAATAGTACGCCGCGACGTTCACTCCCGAGTCCGCGAGAATACTATCCAGGCGCTCGTGCATCCGGCCGAGTGCGCTTTCGTCGAAGAAGCCCCTGGCAATTCCGGATTGATTGGTCACGACGATCAACAGATAGCCAGCCTCCTGCAAGACACTCAGCCCCTCGGCCACGCCCGGGAGCAGCTCGATCGTGTTCGGGTCCGCGGAGTACGGCCGATCGACGATCAGCGTGCCATCGCGATCGAGGAAGACAGCGCGTCTCGGTTCGGACGTCGGGCAGGCTGCCCGACGATCCCCACAGGCGCGGATCGTTCGTCCGGAGGTCCTGCTTGCGCGATAGTCCGACACGGCAGCTCACCCGGCACGGCGACGTGAGCCCGGGCGCGATCAGGCACACCCCCGGGAAAGCTCCAATCCGATGCCAGGATCGGGCACGCCCGCGAGTGTGCCGATTCGCCCCCTCGGCGGATGGGCGTTTCGTCGTGCCAGTTCGATGAGGCACTTTTGATGCCGTTCGACTCTCGACGGCGGGTGTGCTCGCGCTCGCCCTCCTCAAGCGGGCACGATGCTTGCGCTTCATCTTCAGCTGTAAGAGTGGCTGAGAACGGAACACTCCATGCGAATCGCGGTCATCTCCACGCCACACATCCCTACTCCTCCACGTGGCTACGGTGCGTCCGAGCTCATCGCTGGCCTGCTGGCCGAGGGTCTCCAGCGCAGAGGACACGAGGTGCGCCTCTTCGCCTGCTCTGGCTCGACCGCGACGGTAAGCGAATGTCGAAGCTTTCAGGAGACGAAGCTCGCCACCACGTTCGAGCAGCGTGAGCTGATCCACGTGGGATACGCGATCGACGCCGCGCGCGGCTGCGATCTCATCCACAATCACTGTCTGGCCGTTGGACCGGCGTTCTCTCGCCTTGTCGAGACACCGTTCCTCACGACACTGCACTATCTCTCTCCGATCGTCAACGCGTTCCCGGCTGCTGCCTACGTGGCGGTCAGCGACCAGCAGATGCGCTCTCTCCCGGCACTGAATATCCTGGGGCGGGTTTACAACGGCATCGACCTGCGGCAGTTTCCGCTGTCTCTCCAGCACGACGATTATCTGCTGTTCCTCGGGCGATTCCACCCGAACAAGGGCGTGGACCGCGCTATTGACGTCGCGCGCACGCTGGACCGGCCCCTCGTCATCGCCGCTCCGGATCCCCCGGACGATCAGCGCGCCTGGTTCGAGCATCACGTTCGACCTCACCTGCGAGGACGGATCGAATGGATCGGGCCGGTCGAAGGCGAAGCGAAGGCGCGCCTGCTCGGGCGTGCCGCCGCGACGCTGCTTCCCGTTCGCTGGGATGAGCCGTTCGGCATCGTGGCGATCGAATCGATGGCGTGTGGCACCCCGCCGGTCGCGATCCGCCGGGGAGCATTTCCCGAGCTGATCGTCGATGGCGTATCCGGCTATCTCGTCGACGACCCGGCCGATCTGGCCACGGCGGTCGTCCGGGTCTCGGACCTAGATCCCATCACCTGTCGCCTGCACGTCGAGCAGCACTTTTCCGCCGATCGGATGGTCGACGCCTACCTTGAGCTGTATCGGAACTACCTGATGAGATCCTGCGCAAGTCGGACGAAGACGAAGCTCGGTACGGGAACCCCATCCTCGTAGGCGTGAACGATTGCCTGGAGTACCTTCCTGGGGTTTCGCGTGGCCCGCGACGAGAGATACTCCCAGTCCATCGGCTCGGAGGCGAGAAGTGAGATGGCGTCGAGCCAGTGCTTGGGCGCAGACGGGGTTGCCGCCGCCGCCTTCATCACGAACAGGTCCTCGGGCGGCATGATCGGCAGACGCGCGTGGTCGATCGTCATCCAGCGTGCTCGACGAAAGGTCTCGTCGCCGACATGAACGACCCCGGTCGACTCGTAGATGATGTCCACGGTCACGTCGCTCTTGATTGCCTTGTAGAGCCAGCGGGGATCTTCGATCCAGACGTAGAACCCGCTCTCAGCGAGGGCGTCGAGCGCACGCGGCGCATCCACCGGGCGCACGAAGAGATCGATGTCGTTGACTGTCTCCCGCAGGTGGTAGGCCTCGGCAGCCAGTCCGCCGCCTACGACGAACGGGATACGGTGTCGCTGGAGCGCCAGGCTCGCATCCTCCAGAATGGCGAACAGAGCTTCGCGCCTCACCGCTGCCAAGAACACCACCTCGTCTGCGTAGCGGCTCGCAGATCTCGGCAAGACGCGGGCCAGCCTGTCGGAATCCTCATCGTGCGCCTCCCTGAGAAAGGCTGCCGCTCCGGCGGCCCCGGTCCGGGTACGGTTCGTGCGGTCAGCTGTCCCGTGGCGCCAGCGCCCGCTCGGTGACGCATCCTGGCCGCCACGGCGATCGACCGTGGGATCGGCTCGTCCAGGGAACGGGTGCTGCGCAAGGAATTGTGACACGCCTCTCTCGGCAGCTGTGGAGACTCGATGACAGACCGCTGGGAGTTCACGTGGAGCGAGCTTGATCTTGAAAACGGTCTGGTGGGCGACCCACGCAGTCCACACCGCGAAACGATTAACGAGCGGGGCGCCCGAGGGTGGGAGCTGGTATCGGTCGTCTGCCTACCGAATCATGCTCACCATCGTGTGATCGCCTTCTTCAAGCGCCGGGCAGCCGACACCTGAAACCGCGTCATAACGCCTGAATCACCCGAATCTGGTACTTTTGTCGCGCTCTGGCACGGCGGCCGGAGCTTGACAGTCGCAGCAGCCTCGTGATAGCCTGCAGCAAACTGGCGGGCAGCGCCCGCCTGGCGCAGGAGGCTGCATGCTTTCGCTACGTCGTTCGAGGGTTGGGTTGAGCGCCATGGCTCTGGCCACGGCGCTGGCGATGCTCTCCCCGGGGCTGGTGAACGCTGATAGCGGCTGGGCCACGTGGTACGGACCAGGCTTCCAGGGCAACGTTATGTACAACGGCCAGATCTTCGACATGTACGATCCCACCACGACCGCGTGCAACATCTACCCGCTGGGCACCTGGATCAAGGTTACCAATCCTGCCAACGGACGATCGGTCGTCGTCCAGGTTCGTGATCGCGGGGCCTTCAAGCACGCGTTGGATCTCTCCTACGCGGCATTCAAGGCGATTGCGAACCCTGCGCTGATGGCAATTCGCGTGAACTATGACGTCGTCTCTGGCCCATCTGGCGCTCCGCTGGCCTCCCGGGCGGCGCCGTCCACTCGCGGTACCCGTCCGGCCCCGAGCAGTCAGTATGTGGTTCAGCAAGGCGATACGCTCGACGGTATCGCGGCTCGGGTTGGAATCGATGCCAGCCGCCTGGCTGCGTGGAACGGTCTCGCGGATCCCGACCACGTCGTCGTCGGCCAGGTACTGCGGCTGACCGCTCCGCCCGCACCCGCTCCAGCAAGATCGTCCCCTGGCACCTACGTCGTCCAGCCCGGTGACACCCTGGCGAGTATCGCCGACCACTTCGGCGTGTCGACCAGCAGTCTGGCCGCTGCTAATAGCCTGACCAATCCCGACAGTATTATCACCGGCCAGGTGCTGTCTATTCCTGGCGCGACCGTCAAATCTGCTTCGACCAGACGATACGTCGTTCAGCCCGGAGATAGTTTGTCCGGCATCGCCGATAGCTTTGGGATCAACCTCGACCATCTGATCTCCACCAACCAGATCAGCGACCCGGCCCTGATCCAGCCAGGAATGGTCCTCACCATCCCTTCGAGCTAGATCCTGGCGCACCCGGGTGAATACCGGGGCTGCGATGCAGCGGCAGGGGTCGTCGGTGGCTGTCCTGAACCTCTCGGCGTGGGTCGGTTACCACAACGTGCCGGCCCACGCTGCCGATCTGTCTCGTTCCGGAGCGTGGCGGCGCCCATCGTGTTGACGGAGTCCGGATACGGATGGTAACCTTCGGACACGGCAACTGATGATCGCATCGGGTCCGAGGATAGCGTGAGCAAAGTTATTGATTCGATCGAGATCCGTCCCGCGACGAAGCCAGTCGATGCGACGATCAGCCTGCCAGGGTCGAAGAGCTACACCAACCGCGCTCTCTTGATCGCCGCCCTGGCCGATGGGGAATCCGAGATTCAGCACGCGCTGTTCAGCGACGACACCGAGCTGATGATTATTGCGCTTCGGTCACTCGGATTCTCGGTCGAGGCGTCGCCCGACCGTGAGATCATTCGCGTGCGGGGGACAGGCGGGACGGTTCCTGCCACGTCGGCCGACCTCTTCGTCGGAAACGCCGGGACGGCCGCGCGGTTTCTGACCGCCCTGGTCGCACTTGGCCACGGTCGTTACCGCATCGACGGCGTCCCGAGAATGCGCGAGCGTCCCATCGGCCCATTGCTCGACGCCCTCAACCAGCTCGAGATCGATGCCGTCAGTGTAGACCACAATGATTGCCTGCCGATCGTGATCACGAGCCAGGGACTCGCGGGCGGAATAGCTGAGATCGACGGCAACGCGAGCAGCCAGTTCGTCAGCGCGCTGATGATGGTCGCCCCGTGCACGCCGCGAGGCATCAGTCTCCGCATCCGCGGGACCCTCGTCTCTCAGCCCTACGTCGATCTGACTCGGAGCGTGATGTCTGCTTTCGGAGCCACGACGCAGAACGAGGGCTATCGGCATATTGTCGTTCCGGGAAATCAGACCTACCACGCGCGAACCTATCAGGTCGAACCGGACGCGAGCGGCGCATCGTACTTCCTGGCGGCGGCCGCTGTCACCGGAGGACGTGTCAGGATCCTTGCGCTCTCACGATCGTCCGCACAGGGTGACTTGCGGCTGGCTCAGATCTTCGAGCGGATGGGCTGTCAGGTCGAGTGGGGTGATGACTACGTCGAGCTGCGCGGTCCCTCGCAGCTGACCGGCGTCGACGTCGACATGGCAGATCTATCCGACGTTGCTCCAACCCTTGCCGCCATCGCACCGTTTGCCAGCAGCCCCGTGCGTATCCGAGGCATCGGCCACATCCGTCGAAAGGAGACCGACCGCATTCGCGCCGTCACCAGTGAGCTGCAGCGGCTGGGCGCGACGGTCGTCGAGCACGAGGACGGCTGGGAGATCCAGCCGTCGGCACTAACACCCGCGGCCATCGAGACCTATGACGATCACCGCATGGCGATGAGCTTCGCGGTGACCGGCCTCAGAGTCCCGGGCTTGCGCATCTTGAATCCCCGCTGTGTCACCAAGACGTTTCCGGACTTCTTCGACCGGTTCGCTCGCTTGACCACTCCCGAGTGACAGCTATCCGATGCGAAACGTGATCGCCCAGGCCTGGCTGGTACTTGTACTGATCCTGCCAGCTGGCATCGGATTGGCCAATCACGGCGCCGCCGCGGAGGCGGCAGCCGCGCGGTCCGTCTCGATGTCGGCGCGCTACTCGCTCGACGTCACCGTCGACGATGTCCATCACCGCCTGGATGCTCACGAGATCGTCGAGGCGACGAATCGAACCGATACCCCCCTCTCGTCGCTCGTCTTCAACGTTACACCACGACACTTTTCCGGCTTTGAGATCCTCGCTCTAACCGTGGACGGAACGGCACAGCAGCCCAAATTTGACGACGTTGTCATGGAAGTACCGCTGCCGATACCCCTCGGCCCTGAGCAGACGACCAGGATCGATCTACGTTTCCGCGAAACCGTCCCCTCGCCGGGCAATATCCGGTACGGCTACAGTGACGGGATCCTGGCGTTAGGGAATTGGTTCCCGATCCTCGCCGTCTACCGCGATGATGGCTGGGATCGCCATCACTACTCGGACGTTGGCGATCCGTTCTTCACCGAGGCGGCTGACTACCAGGTGACACTCCATGGGGATCCGCATCTGGTGATTGCACACTCGGGCGTGCTCACAAAATATAGCAACGGGCAGTGGGAGTTCACTGGGAGCGGCATCCGCGACTTCGCCCTGGCCCTGTCACGCCGTTACGAGTCCCACACGGTCGAGGTCGACGGAACCAGGATCACAAGCTACTATCTTCCAGAGGACAAGAACGGCGGTCAGAGCGCCCTGGAATACGCAAGAGAAGCGTTCGACTGGTATGTCGCTCACCTCGGACCCTACGGCTACCCTTCGTTTCAGGTTGCCGAGACGCCCAGCCACGTCGCCACCGACGTCGGACAGGAGTACCCAAATCTCATCTTCATTGCGACGACGCAGGAGCATCAGCCACCGCCGCCTGGCAACTACCTGACCTACCTCGTGGCGCACGAGACTGCACATCAGTGGTTCTACGGACTCGTCGGCAGCGATCAGGTCCGCGAGCCCTGGCTCGACGAAGGTCCCGCGGTTCACCTCAGCTATCTGTTTCTGAGAGATCGCTACCCCGCCGCGTACGCCAGGGAGTGGGCGCAGGTCCAGGCTGACTACCAGAAGGCCGTTGCCTCCTGGGGGAAAAAGGCCCTGGACACCGAGGTCAGCGATTACCGCGGAGACGACCAGTACTTCGGGCTACTCTACCGCGGATCGGCTCTCTTTCTGGATCGCCTGCGCGAAGCCATGGGCACCGACAGCTATCTCACCTTCCTGCGTGATTACGTCGCCACGTATCGCGGGCAGACAGCAACGACTCGGGATTTCCTGCTTCTGGCCGAGCGCTACGCGGGTCGAGATCTTTCCGACCTCTACCGCGAATACTTCCGTCCCACCTCGTACGCGTCACCAACCGCCGTAGCCACCGCCACGCTGCCTATCAGCCGAACGCCCGCACCGACGGCAACGCAGCGCCCCGCGCCGACAGCGACCCCCAGCACGCTCGTGGCAACCCCCACCCCGCCTACCCCTATCGCGGCGTCACCCACGGCGCTGCCACCAGCGCCAGCTGTCATCGCCACGCCAACCGCTTCCGCACGGGACGAAGCCGGGTCGCAAGGGCTGGGATCCGCACTGGGTCTGATCGTTGCCAGCAGTCTGGCGGGCTTACTGCTCGTGGGATTGCTGTCCTTCCTGCTGATGCGCCGATCGTAGGCGGCAGACCTCACCGACGATCAGCGTGGCACGCGGGCCTCAGCGCGAGCGTAGAACCGCGCGTCCAAGGGCATCCTCCAGTGCAGGAATTGGAATCGCCCCTTCGCGATAGACGATCGGCGGATCAGTCGTCGGATCCATGACCGTCGACTCGATTCCGCCAGGGGCAGGGCCGGCATCGAGAACGATCGCGACCTGATCTCCGAGCTCGGAGAAAGCCTGGGCCGCGTCGGTCGGGCTGGGGCGACCGGAGCGATTTGCGCTCGTCGTTGGAAGCGGCTCGCCGAGGCGCCGCACCAGGGCGCGAGGGATCGGATGGTCGGGCATCCGCACGGCAATTGTTGGCCCTCCGGCCGCGACAACGTCCGGGACGGAAGGCCTTCGCGGGAGGATCAACGTCAGACCGCCCGGCCAAAAGCGCGCCATGAGCGTCTTGGCCGCATCCGGCACGGCAGCAGCGACCGATTCGACGTCCTCGATGCGGTCGACCAGGAGGGCAATTGGCTTCTCGGGAGGCCGGCCCTTGGCTACGAAAATGTTCTCCACGGCACTCGGTCGACTCAGCGCTGCCGAGACGCCATACACGGTGTCAGTAGGCAAGATCACAAGCTCGCCCGCGATCAGTGCCTCGGCAGCGAGGTCGATCGACGGCTGAGAAAATGCTGGCAGAATCTTGGCGCTCATCGTCTGCTCCCCGTAGAAAATCAAACGTCGACCACACGACGACAGGCGCGGTGACCGCGCATCGTGCCGATGCACGGGGCCCGCGCTGCCTCGCCGATTCGGCGTTCGTCACTGGCGGTTGAGGATCCAGTCGATCGCCTCGGCGACCCCATCCTCTTCGACCGTTCCAACCACGCGCGTCGCCAGAGCCTTCAGACGATCGGTTCCGTTGCCCATCGCGAAGGAGAGACCCGCGGCTTGCAAGAGCGTCATATCGTTATCGCCATCGCCGATCGCCGCGGTCTCCTCCGTGGGCACGCCCAGGCGTTCGGCAAGCGCCCGAAGCGCCTTCCCCTTGTCCACGGACGGATTGACCATCTCGCAGTACTGCGGAACTGAGCTGGAAACAGAGAGGCTTCCTTCGAACTGCTTCGACAGCGCCGTCACCAGCCCGGACTCGACGGACGGCAGGCGCACGATCACCATCTTCGTCGGAGCCCGAACGAGAAAAGACTGGAGATCGGCCACGACAACCGGGTCGACGCGATTGAGCTGTCGCGTGAACTCGGCTTCGGGCGACAGGCGCTCGACGTAGATCGTATCGCCAACGTAGGCATTGACGTGCATCCGTGCTTGCCGCGCGTAGGCGACCACATTCTGTGCTACCGACGAATCGACCGGCAGGTGGAAGAGGGTTTCGCCGGCCGGGTCGCTCACGAGCGCGCCGTTGTAGTAGATCTGGGGCCCGTCGAGGCGGAGCAGGCTGACGAAGGGTGCTGCCGCCGATGGCATTCGCCCGGTGGCTAGGACGACGCGGATGCCCGCGCGCTGCGCTGCAGAAATGGCACTCTGAACCGCCTGGGAGATCCTGAGATCGCCTCTGAACAGCGTCCCGTCCATGTCGCACGCCAGAAGGCGAACACGTCGGTGGTATGCGGACACGTCGACGTCACATCCCACGCGGTGTGATCGCGAGCACGCGGTCCCGACCTTCCAGGTCTGGTTCTACTCGCGACTCTCGATCTGGGAAAGACATCCGCGCCAGTTCCAGCGCGGCAGCGCCCTGATGATCGCCAATCTCGGCAAACAGGGCACCATCAGGCGCAAGGACGCGCGACGCCTGGGCGAGAAGGCGTCGGTACAGATCGAGGCCATCCGCGCCGCCGTCCAGAGCCTCCCTCGGCTCACGCTGGACCTCGGTCGGAAGGCGCGCGATCTCATCCGTCGGAATGTACGGCAGATTGGCGACGATCAGGTCGATCGGCCCGACGAGGCCGTCGAGCAGGTCGGCCTGCACGGTCAGCACACGTCCATCGACGGCGTGTCGTCGGCAGTTCTCGTGGGCCACCGCGAGCGCGCTGGCGAACCGATCCACCAGTACGACCTGGGCGGACGCAATCTCGAGCGCCAGGGAGATCCCAAGGATGCCGCTTCCGGTCCCGACGTCGACGACGCGAAGGCTATGGCTAGCATCGTCCGGGGACTCGCTCACGAGACCATCTGAACAGCAGCCCTTACGCGACGACGTCGTCCCGGCCGGCTGAAGCACGAGGGGTGAACGCGCCCTGCTCCTGGCAAACCTGATCGCGTGCTCGAGCAGTGTCTCAGTTTCCGGACGCGGAATCAGGACGCGAGGGTCGACGAGGAACGAGCGACCGTAAAACTCGCGCGTACCGAGCAGGTAGGCGAGTGGCTCTCCTGCCAGGCGCCGGTCGACGAGAGCCTGCAGGCGTTCGGCGGACGCCGGGTCGACCATTGCATCAAGGTTCTGGTAGATCCAGACGCGAGATCGTTGGAGCGCGGCCGCGGCGAGCAGCCGCGCTTCGATCCATGCCTCATCGCAGCCGGACCGTTCCAGCTGCTGCGCGGCGCCCCGCAGTACCTCCGCGATCCGGCACATTCAGGCCACTCCCGCCGATCTACGTTCTTCCTCCGCGCGATCGGCAGCAATCAGTGCCTCGATCAGGTCGTCTAGCTCGCCATCGAGAAGTCCGTCGAGGTGGTGTCTCGTGAGCCCAATGCGGTGATCGGTCACGCGATCTTGCGGGAAGTTATAGGTGCGAATCTTCTCGCTGCGATCGCCAGTTCCGACCTGTGATCGACGTGATGCGTCGATCTCCTGGTTCCGCTTGGTCTGCTCCATGTCGAACAGGCGGGCGCGAAGGACCGCCATCGCCTTGTTTCGATTCTTCAGCTGAGAACGCTCATCCTGACAGGTGACCACGATCCCCGTGGGCAGATGAGTGATCCGAATCGCCGTGCTGTTCTTCTGCACGTTCTGTCCGCCCGCACCAGACGACCGGAAGACGTCGATTCGCAGATCATCCGGGTCGATCGTTACCTGCACCTCGTCGACCTCCGGGAGCACTGCCACTGTCGCGGTCGACGTGTGAATGCGACCGTTTGCCTCGGTTGCCGGGACGCGCTGGACACGGTGCACACCGCTCTCGTACTTGAGCTGTGAATACGCACCGCGGCCTCGGATCTCGAAGATGATCTCCTTGAATCCGCCGATACCGGTCTCGTGGGCATCGATAACCTCGGTCGACCAGTGGCGACGCTCGGCAAATCGCGTGTACATGCGGAACAAATCCGCGGCGAACAGCGCTGCTTCTTCACCGCCTGCACCGGCCCGGATCTCGACGATCACATCACGGTCATCGTTCGGATCGCGCGGGGCGAGCATAGCCCGAATCTCCGCCATCAACCGTTCGGTCTCGTGCTCCTGCCTGGCTACTTCCTCCCGTGCCAGAGCAAGCAGATCCGGATCGTTCTCGGTCCTGCAGAGCAGCCGCGCATCCTCGAGCTCCTTCTGAGCCTTCTGGTACGCTCGGTAGCGGGTGACAATCTCCTCGAGCTCGGCCCGCTCGCGCGATAACGCCTGCAATCGCTGCGGATCGGCGAGAACGTCGGGATCAGCCATCTGGATCAGGAGATCGTCGTAACGCTGCGCCATGCGTTCGAGAGCTTCAATCATCGACGTTCCCTCCTTTCCAATAGCGTCTCCTGTTGCAAGCTTGAGCCGGGACGCGAGTGGCAGCGATGCGCGAAACATATCGCACCATTCGCCGCGCTGCTCCCTCGCTGGTCCCGGTCTCATCACGAGCAAAACAAATCGGCCAGATTTGCCCAGCGGCCTGACAGGATGCCGGAGAACAAGAGGAAGTTCGACCGGAGGGATGCTCCGGTGCAAACCGCGTGTCCCTTCCGCCGATCGCGTTCCTGACCAGGAACGCAACGCTACCAGCGCACGTCAGGCGAATCACGGCCGTCTCCCTATTATACCACGCGCCGATCAGGCAGCCCACGAGGCGAGCTTGTCACCGGCACGCAGCAGCCAGTGCTCGAAGCTTCGGCCGGCCGCGAGGACAGACTGCGGACGAGCGACCGTGAGGCTGAGCTGCGGCATGCGGTCCGCAACGGCCAGACGGAGAACGTTCGCTTCAACGGGCAGGTATCGATCATCCAGCGTGCGCAGGAGACGCTCGGCCGTGGTGGGATCCGGCGAGATCAGCTTCAGGTCCTTCCCTTTCCACGACAGATCGACCACCGACCACCCGGATCGCATCGACCGCCGCAGTGCGCGCTGACCGACCGACGACCGCGGATCTACCAGCTCGAGCTGCACGCGTGGCGATACCGCGAGATCGGCGGCAAATGCGATCAGGTCGGAACGTCCGCGCACCCGATCGAGGAGGACTATCGGAAGAATGGAACGAGAGCGTAGCCAGATAACGATGCGGAGTCCGGTGAATGGGTGTCGCGTGTGCTTCAGCCGTAGCTCGCAGCGGCCCGGTCCGAGCCAGCGGAACGCCCCTTCGGAGCCAACCGCCCGGAGCAGCGCGGCAACGGCGTGGGAGAGACGGATCGCCTGCTGTCGCTCGATCTCACGGCCGACGAGATACCAGCCCAGCAGGACGATACAGATCGTGATCCCAAGAAAGGCCAGCGGGTTCGCTTGAAGCGCTTCCGGCAGACTCATCCGATCGAGCACGGCTCCTGATCATGAGCGGGAGTTCGACGTTCTTGACGCTGATGGAATGCAATAGGCAATGAGGCGAACAGGTGTTTGTTCGCGATGCTGCTAGCGTGGTCGGCAGCCGCGTGGAGACTGCCCTCGTCCCTCTGGATTGCTTCCAGGGAGAAGCTCAGGGAAGAGACCGGACGAAAGCGTCGACATTTCGGTGGGTCTCCACGATGTTGTCCCCCCCGAACTTCTCGAGCAGGGCGTCGGCCAGAACGTATGCGACCATGGCCTCGCCAATGACCGCGGCCGCAGGCACGGCACAGACGTCAGACCGCACGTACTGGCTCGGAACATTCTCACCGGTCGCGAGGTCGACGGTCGGCTGGGGTGTGGCGGTCGTCGAGATCGGCTTCTTCACCGCACGGACGACCACGGGCTGACCGTTGGTGATCCCTCCCTCGAGACCACCGGCCCGATTGGTAAGTCGCGTGACCTTGCCCTCGCGCATCTCCATCCCGTCGTGGGCTTCGGTCCCGAATCGCTCGCCCGCCTGGAATCCATCGCCGATCGCGACGGCCTTGATCGCCTGGATACTCATGACCGCCTGAGCAAGGCGCCCATCGAGCTTACGATCCCACTGCACGTGGCTGCCCAGCCCTGGCATCACGCCAAAGGCGACTACCTCGAACACGCCGCCCAGGGTGTCGTGGCGATCCTTGGCGCAATCGATCGCGGCTCGCAGCCGCTCTTCACTCTCCGGATCCGCGACACGTACCGACGATGCCTCGACGCGCTCCACGACCCTCGGATCGGAAAGATCGCCCGGCGTCGCGCGTGCTGTACCAATCTGGAGTACCTGGGATCGAATCACAATGCCGAATTCCGCGAGTAGCTTCTTCGCGATTGCGCCGATCGCGACCCGCATGGTCGTCTCGCGTGCGCTCGCCCGCTCGAGAACCGGGCGAATATCCTCCAGCCCGTACTTGAGCAGACCAGCCAGATCCGCGTGCCCCGGTCGCGGTACGGTCATCACTGGAAGCTCATACTCCTTGTCCTTCCAGTTCGGCCAGTCGCGGTTCTCGACCCGGAGCGCGATCGGGCCACCAGTCGTCTTGCCCCGCCAGACGCCCGCGAGAATCTCGGCACGGTCGGACTCGATCTTCATTCGGCCACCACGTCCGTAGCCTTGCTGTCGACGCCAAAGATCGCGTGCCAGATCATCCGCCGAGAGTCCTAGTCCCGCGGGCATGCCATCGAGGATACCCGTGAGACACGGGCCGTGAGACTCCCCGGCCGTGAGCCACCGCAGAGCCACGCTCGTACCACCCTTCACATGCAGCGCCCGACCGCTGCAGCAAGCTGACGAAGCTCGACCATGAGCTTCTGAAACGACTCCGGCCGAATCGACTGGGCACCATCAGAAAGCGCCCGGTCCGGGTTCGGGTGCACCTCGATGATCAGACCGTCTGCACCGGCCGCCACGGCTGCCTTGGCCGCGGCCGCGACGAGATTCGCCTTGCCCGTCGCGTGGCTGGGATCGACGATAATCGGGAGATGGGTCAGCTGCCTTGCGACGGCGACCGCGTTGATATCGAGGGTGAACCGGGTCGCGGTCTCGAACGTTCGGATCCCACGCTCGCAAAGAATGACGTTGTAATTGCGATTCGAGAGGATGTACTCAGCCGACATCAGCCATTCGTGAATCGTGCTGCTCATCCCGCGTTTGAGCAGTACAGGCTTTGTCGTCTTGCCCACTTCCTGCAGCAGGCTGTAATTTTGCATATTGCGGGCGCCGATCTGAAGGATATCGACGTGCTTGCTGACCGCCTCGATATCGCTTGCGGCCATGACTTCGCTCACGACCGGCAGCCCCACGGTCTCACTGACTTCGCCCAGAAGCTCCAGCGCGGGTACGCCCAGCCCCTGGAAGGTGTACGGTGAGGTTCGCGGCTTGAACGCTCCCCCACGCAGAATCTTGGCCCCCGCCTCCTTGACCGCCCACGCCGTCTCGAAAATCTGCTCTCGGCTCTCGACGGCGCACGGCCCGGCCATGACGACGATCTCATCCCCGCCGATCTTGACGTCGCCGACCGTGATGATCGTCTTGTCGGGCTTGAAATCGCGCGACGCGAGCTTGAACGGATGCAGAACCGGCACGACCCGCTCGACCCCATCGAGCACCTCGAGGGCTTCGACGGAGAGGGGCCGCTCGTCGCCGATGATCCCGATGATCGTTCGCTCTTCTCCGCGAGACAGGTGGGCGCGGAATCCCAGCTCCTCCACACGCGCGACAACATTCTGAATCTCGTCTTCAGTCGCGCGTCGCTCCATGATCACGATCATGCGTTAGTACAGCCTTTCCTTAGCGTGTCATCGCACGTTTCCTTGCCCACGATCCAGCCTCAGGTCTGGCGGGGTCAGCCAGGCTCTCGCCGGGCTCGGACGGTCGCGGCGTCGATGCGCCGTTACTCGATTTGCCCGCATTATAGGGAGGGATTTTCTTGCGTGTCAACGGACACCCCGCTTCATCGGTCGTGCTTCCCGGCCTTCGATCGGGATCCGCTTCGAATGTAACGCATCCCCAGCCACACGAGCCCGTAGAGAACGGCGATCGCGAGGAGAAAGTACGCCTCGGAGATAAGCTCGGACACGTCGCTGCCGCGCAGGCTGAGGAGCCGAAAGAAGACGATCAGCCCCGTGGACAGGCCCAGGAGCAACACCACCTGGTGGAACCGACGGCGCGCGAATACAAACATGAAGATGAGCATACTACTCACGAAGAGCCAGAAGACACATCTGGCGACCAAGGGGGAGCTCCTGACCCACGCCAAGGGGAACCGTGATTCCCATTCACTTAAGTCTAGTCAACTTGCATTGACCGGTCAACCATGATAGATTCCCAAATGGAGGAGCGTCACCGGATGGGTTGTTCTCCCCTGGATGATCTCGTGTCGGCAGTGTCTCGCCTGGGCACGGATGCCGACGGTGTGGCGAACGGGCAGGCGCGCCCTGACCTGAATCGGGAGGGACGTACGGGTGTCCCCGAGGTCGTGTACGCCCGCGGGAAAGACTTCGAGCAGATTCGAAGTGTCGTCACGGCATTCCTGGAGCGCACCGGCCGAGCCATCGTCAGTCGTGTCCCGGACGTGGAGGCGCGCCGGCTGATCGAGGCACTACCCTCGTACGAGGCGCGGCACGTTCCCATCGCGCACATGCTAGTCCTTCGACGCGCAGATTTCCGTCCCCCCGTGGGAGGGCGTGTTGGCGTGATCACCGCCGGCACGTCGGATCTGCCGGTCGCGATCGAAGCGCAGATCATGGCTGAAGAGATGGGCTGCACGGTGACGGTGGTCAGCGACGTCGGGGTGGCAGGAATTCATCGCCTGATCGCCCCCTTGCGCGAGATGCTCGACGCTGGGGTGGACGCGATCGTCGTCGCGGCGGGGATGGATGGGGCGTTGCCGTCGGTGGTCTCCGGTCTGGTCGACGTTCCGGTCATTGGTCTCCCGACGTCCACTGGTTACGGCGTGGGTGGGCAAGGGATCGCTGCGCTGCTGAGCATGCTCCAGACCTGCGCTCCGGGACTAAGCGTGGTCAACGTGGACAATGGGATTGGCGCGGGAGCCACCGCGGCACTCGTCGCAAACCGGGTAGCGCGAGCGCGTCGGACCTGACCTGCCAGACAGGTCGTCACGTCGGACCACCGCCAGCCGGTGGTCTTTTTTGTGCCCTGGCACGTGCACCGTACGCGTCGAACCGGGGCCCGCTCGGACGAGCTCAGGCCTGAATGGCTCCCGAGCCCACGATCCCGCGGAGGGTTCGGCCTAGGATGTGACATGAAGGTAGTATTCGTCGACTGCTTCTCAGGAATCAGTGGCGATATGTTTCTGGGTGCGCTCGTTGATCTCGGACTCGAACCCGACGATCTCCGAAAGGCCGTGGCCCGCCTGCCAATCGATGGCTACCACATCCAGGCTGAGCCCGTCCAGCGACAGGGCCTTGCTGGCCACTCGGTCCGCGTCGTGCTTGACGAGCGTGTTCCGCAGCCAGCCCGTCACCTCGCGGAGATCGAGGCAATCATCGAGCGTAGCGATCTTGATCAGCGGGTGCGCGAGGACGCTTGCCGCGTCTTCCGGGCTCTGGCCGACGCCGAGGCATCGGTCCACGGCGTCTCGGCAGAAGAGGTACATTTCCACGAGGTCGGGGCGGTAGACTCGATCGTCGATATCGTCGGGGCAGTCTGGGGTCTGCACGCGCTGGGAGTTGAGAAAGTGTACGCGTCGTCGGTGCCGACAGGCTCGGGGATGGTTCAGACGGCACACGGACTGCTTCCCGTGCCCGCACCCGCCGCGCTGGAGCTTCTGGCAAGGTCCGGTGCTCCTCTTCGCCCGAGTCCGGCGACGACGGAGCTGGTCACACCCACCGGTGCCGCGCTGCTCGCGGCGCTCGCGAGCTTCGAACAGCCCGAGCTCCGCGTGAGCCGAATTGGCTATGGCTTTGGCCAGAAGGTCCTTCCCTGGGCGAATGTGATCAGGCTCTGGCTTGGCGAGACGGCGCCGGAAGGCCTCGACAGCGACGAGGTCGATGTCGTCGAGGCCAACCTGGACGACGAGCTGCCCGAGATCCTCGGCGCGACCATGCAAACCTTGCTGGCTGACGGCGCACTCGACGTGTACTTTACGCCCATTCAGATGAAGAAGAATCGGCCGGCCGTGAAGCTGACCGTCCTTGCACAGCCGGAGCGAACCGAATCGCTCGCCGGTATCGTCCTGCGAGAGACGTCGACACTCGGGGTTCGGATCTACCGAGCGCGGCGCCTGAAGTCGCGGCGCTGGCAGATGGAGGTCCCGACACCGTGGGGCAGCGTGCGGGTGAAGGTAAAAGCGCTGGGCAGCGAGCGGGTCGCCGCGCCAGAATATGAAGACTGCCTGCGACTGTCTCGCGAGTCCGGTGTTCCGCTTGCCGAGATCTATCGTGTTGCGAGGAACGCTGCCGGGACGATGAACCGGGATGCGGAGAGAGGGATGAAACATGATGAAGAGTAGCGAAATCAGAAGCCTGTTCCTTCAGTTCTTCCAGGAGAAGAACCACCTCGTGCTGCCCAGCTCTTCACTGGTCCCGGAGGCCGACCCCACCTTGCTGCTGACAAACGCGGGGATGGTTCAGATCAAACCGTACTTTCTCGGCGAGGCCACTCCTCCCTCTCCGCGGCTGGCAACGGTGCAGAAGTGCTTCCGCACCGTCGACATCGAGAAGGTTGGCAACGAGCGAACCTTGACCTTCTTCGAGATGCTTGGGAACTTCTCTGTCGGGGATTATTTCAAGGAAGGCGCCATCGCCTATGCCTGGGAGTTCTTGACTCGGAGAGTCCATCTCGCGCCCGAGCGCCTGTACCCGAGTATCTATCCCGACGACGACGAAGCATTTCAGGCGTGGCAGAAGATCGCAGGAGTCCCTGCCGAACGCATCGTCCGACTGGAAGATAACTGGTGGGAGATGGGCCCGGTCGGACCGAATGGACCCGACTCCGAAATCTACTACGATCGCGGCGAGTCGTTCGGATGCGGCAAGCCGTCGTGCGGTCCGGGCTGCGACTGCCCTCGGTTCGTCGAGGTCTGGAACCTGGTCTTCATGCAATACTACACCGACCCGACTGGCGTGAGGACGCCCCTGCCGACGAAGAACATCGACACCGGCATGGGCTTTGAGCGTCTCACGATGATCCTCCAGGACAAGCCCACCGTCTATGAGACTGACCTGTTCATGCCGATTATCGAGCGGGCGGCCGGCGTTGCCGGCGTTCGCTACGGCACAAATGAGCGCGTCGATTTCTCTCTGCGCGTCATCGCCGATCACAGTCGGGCGGTTACCTTTCTGATCGCCGACGGAGTGCTGCCGAGCAACGAGGGGCGAGGGTACATCCTCCGTCGCATTCTCCGGCGCGCGGTACGACACGGACGACTTCTGGGCCTCGAGCGGCCGTTCCTGTCGGAGATGGTCGGAGTCGTGATTCAGATCATGGGCTCGGCCTATCCGGAGCTGAACCAGCGGCGTGACTTCATCCTGAAGATCGTCGAGATGGAGGAGGGTCGCTTCAGCCAGACCTTGACCGTTGGGCTGAGCGTGCTCGACCAGATGATCGTGAAAGCTCGGGAGGTCGGTCAGGATCGCCTGTCCGGCGACGACGTGTTCCGCCTCTACGATACCTTCGGCTTCCCGGTCGAGCTGACGGTCGAGCTCGCGCGAGAAGCCGGTCTCTCCGTGGATCTGGAAGGATTCGAACGCGCCATGGAGCGACAGCGGGAAAAGGCCCGGGCGGCTGCCAAGTTCGGAGTTGGTCCGCGGCAGAGCTTGGAGGCGTATGCCCAGCTACCACTAGACGTGACCTTCCTGGGCTACGAGCGACTGGACGCGACCTCGCAGATTGTCGGCATGATCGTCGCGGGACAGCTCGTCGGCAGGATGGAGGCGGGCGACGAGGGCGAGCTGGTTCTCCGAGAAACGCCGTTCTACGCCGAAGCCGGTGGCCAGGTCGGCGATACCGGGACGATCTCGAACGAGCGTGGCGTCGCCGAGGTGCTCGACACCCAGCGACCCGTGCCAAATCTGATCGTCCATCGCGTGCGCATCGTCGAAGGGGCTCTGCTTTCCGGCGATATCGTCGAGGCATCAGTCGACGCCGACCGACGCGCGGATATCGCACGCCACCACTCGGCGACCCATCTTCTGCACAAGGCGCTGCGCGAGGTCCTGGGAACGCACGTACAGCAGGCTGGCTCGCTGGTAGCGCCCGATCGACTGCGGTTTGACTTCAGCCACTTTCGACCGGTCTCGCCCGACGAGATCGCGGCGATCGAGGCACGTGTTAACCACGAAATCCAGCGGAATGTACCGAAGCAGACCACGATCACGACCTACCAGGAAGCTCTCGCCGCGGGTGCCATGGCTCTGTTCGGGGAGAAGTATGGTGAGCGCGTTCGCATGGTATGCTTTGGCGACTACAGCTGCGAGCTATGTGGTGGAACGCACGTCGAGCGCACCGGTGATATCGGCTATTTCCTGATTACGTCGGAAGCAAGCGTCGGCGCGGGAGTACGCCGGATCGAAGCGGTGGCCGGTCAGCGAGCTGACGCGATTGTCCGTGAGAAGCTTGCCGTCCTCGATCGACTGTCCAAGCGGCTTGGTGGGGACGTCGAAGCGCGGGTACAGGCCTTGCTAGAGGAGTTGCAGGAAGAGCGCCGACATGTATCCCAGCTTCAGCGCCAGCTTGCCGCCAGTCAGGTCGATCGCCTGCTCCGACAGGCGACAAAGGTCGACGGCGTCAACGTTATCTCGGCGGCGGTTCAGGTGCCCAGTCAGGAGGCGCTCCGCGAGATGGGCGACATCGTGCGGGAGCGCGCCGGACGAGGGGTGGTCGTTCTCGGCAGCGTCATCAACGGCAAACCTGGACTGGTCGCGATGGTCACGCCGGGGGTTGGCGTCAACGCCAGCGAGCTTGTTCGCAAGGTAGCCGGTACGATCGGCGGCAGTGGCGGAGGACGCCCCGACGTCGCCCAGGCCGGAGGACGCTTCCCCGAGAAGCTGGACGAGGCGCTCGGCCAGGTGGTGCCACTCGTGCGGGCGCAGCTCGAGCGCTGATCCGGAATATGCGTGGCGATCCGCCCGGGGCTCGGTCGGACGCCGGGCGGAGTCGGTAGATTGCGACCGACGACATCGCGTTACTGCTGTCGGCCCCGATCGCATTACCGGGCACGCTCCGTGACTGCTTAGCCGGCCCGCCGATGGTCGTCGAGGAGGAGAGATGGCCGTCGACGTCGTGTCTTCGGCTCGCCAACGCTCCGTTCCCGGCCAGACGCGTTATCTGGTTGCCGAAAGCTCCGATCACGCCGCCTCGCTGGCGTTGAAGCTTGCCGCTGCAGCGAGCCCGCGAGTGATCCTGGTGATTCCGGACGACAACGCCTACCTGGACTCGCCGGTGGCACTGCGGATCCTCGCGCGGGCGGCAAATCGCGAGTCGATCTCGCTGGCACTCGTGACGCGTCGTCGCCGCTTGCAACGCGCTGCCACGATCGAGGGAATTGCAGTCTTCCCGACTTTGTCGTCAGTCCCGCGCGATCAAGATCCGGATGCGCTGCCGAGCCCGGTGCAGGAGAGTATCGCCCGGCTGACCAGCGCGGCTCGCCAGAGCGTGTCCTGGCTCGTCGCGGTCAGCCTCGCAATCGTAATCGTGGCAGTCATTGCGCTGGGCGTGCCGCGAGCCGTCGTGTACGTCCGGCCCGTGACCGACCGTCTCAGCGGTACGGTGCGCGTTCAGGTATCGCCCGACATATCCGAACCCGATGTCACGCGCGTGCTCCTTCCCGGCCGTACGGTCTACCTGCTCGTGCAGTCTTCCGGGACGATTCCGGTCAGCTCGAAGGACCACCCGATGGATGGACGGGCGGTCGGCTACATCACCTTCGAGAATCGTGTCAATGATCGTGTCACCGTCCCGAAGGGTACTGACCTGAGCACCTTTTCCGGCGTTCACTTCGAGACGACCCGGACCGTCGTCCTCGATGATCATCCGGGGGCCACCGCTGTCGTACCGATTGTCGCCAGTGCGCCGGGCGCCTTTGGAAACGTGTCGCGTGGCCAGATCGTCGTCATTGGAGGGAGACTCCGCTGGGTAATGGTCGCGGTGAATGAAGATCCGACGGCGGGCGGCGGTCCACCGGGCCAGCCGATTGTTACTCCGTGGGAGACCCACAAGCTGCTGGATCAGGTCATGGCGGATACGAAGACCAAGGCGCAGCAGCGCCTGGCCGAGTCGCTTTCCAGCGACGAGTTCGTCATCCCCGAATCCGTCGAGATTACTCCCATCGAGGAGTCCTTCGACCACGCGATCGGCGACTCCGCTTCCAGTCTGGGCGTGCACGTTCAGTCGCGGGTGAAGGCTCTGATCATCAACCGTCGATCGCTCGACAATCTCGTGATGCAAGCCTGGCACCCGGTTCTGCGCAGCGGTTTTGTTCCGGTTCCGAACTCGATACAGATCGGAACGCCCGCGGTTACCCGCGTCGACTCCACCGGTGCCACGCTCGACGTTCCGCTGACCGCGACAGCCTACGCGGAGGTCAATACTGATCGCATTGCCTCTTATGCCCGCCTGCGGTCACCGGCCGCCGCCGAGCACGATCTGGCACGGCTGTACGGATTTGTCGCGCCGCCGAAGGTTACAATTGTGCCAGGATGGCTACCCTTCGCCTATCGTGTCCAGGTGGTTGTCGATATGAGCGTCATGCCGACCACCTCGGCGGCATCAAAATCATAGATCAACGGCGCGGTGCATCAATGAATGCCCATCTGAGCCGGATCCTCTGGCGACGAGCTCGCCGCGGTAAGACTGGCGATCTCTCGCGCCGAATCACTTCGCGCGGGCAATGACGGTTCTCGCGCTGGACGTGGGGGATCGTCGCATCGGAGCCGCGGTGAGCGATCCAACCGGACTGCTAGCCCGCCCGCTGACGGTCTTCGTCCGGAAGTCGAATGCCGACGACCTCGCGGTGATCCGTCGTCTGATCGACCAGAATGACGTGCATCAGGTCGTCGTGGGTATTCCCCTGAGTACCGACGACACGATTGGTCCGCAGGCCCAGAAGGCCCTGGCGTTCGCTCGCTACCTCCAAAAGCATCTCTCCGTGCCGGTCGAAACCTGGGACGAGCGCTTCTCGACCTCTGACGCCGAACGCGAGCTGATCGCGCTGGGGATTAGCCGTCGTCGCCGCAAGGCGCTGCTGGATGCTGCCGCAGCCGCGGTGATCCTCGACGACTGGCTGACCGCGCACCGAGCGCACCCGTCCTTTAGCATCGAACAGAAAGGTTGAACTATCGGGCAGACGGCTGTCTCCCTCTCCCCGTGGGAGAGGGCCGGGGTGAGGGCGTGGATCCGCGGCGCACGATCTGCGACCCTCTCCCTTACCCTCTCCCAGAGGGAGAGGGGAGTTGACGGCTGCCAGCTCATTCATACCGCCCCGCGCTCTAATGTCTTCGCCAGGGAGACGATTGGGAATTGCGCCGGGGTCCAGGTCACGACGCGCTATTTTCCCAGCCGCGCGTCACTCGGCTGGCCCTGCCCGGGCGGTCAATGTGATACAATCCCGTTGACCTGAGGTGCCTCGATCGTCGATGCGGGCGCGAGCTTTCAAGTTCTTCGCTGCAGTTCTGATCGTCGCGGGCGTGGCTGCCGCGGCGGTAATCCTCCGCGCCGGCTCGCTCGACAACGCGGTGGTCCAGGCCCTGGATGCGACCGTTGGTCAGCCGGTTTCGAGTGATCCGCGCCCGGTGCATTTCGTCCTGCACGCGGGGCAGTCCGCGGCTGACGTCGGCCGCGATCTGCAGGCAGCCGGCCTCGTACGCAGCGCTCTTGGCTTTCGGCTTGTCGTTCGGCTGAGTGGTCTCGAGTCGCATCTCGAGGCCGGGGATTACGAGCTCAGTCCAAGTATGCCGCTGAATCAGATTGTCTCCATCCTCTCGCAGGGACGAATGGCCGGTGGCATGCTAACCATCCCGGAAGGATGGCGGGCTCTCGAGGTCGCCGATGCGTTGCAGCGCGAGCACGTGACCGCGCGCTCGGACTTCATTCGCGTCGTCGAGCATCCCGACTTCCCGCTGCCAGCTTTCCTTCGTGGTCTCCCCCGTGGAAGCTCGCTCGAAGGATTTCTGTTTCCAGACAGCTACCGGTTCGAGCCCAACAGCCCGCCCGAGCGTGTCGTCGAAACGATGCTGACCAACTTCCAGCACCACTTGAGCCCTGACCTTGAGGCTGGCTTTCAAGCAAATGGACTAACGCTGTATCAGGCCGTCACCCTGGCGTCGATCGTCGAGCGCGAGGCAGTGCTTCCAGCAGAGCGTCCAACCATCGCCTCCGTGTATCTCAATCGACTCAAGCGCGGCATGCGACTGCAGGCAGACCCGACTGTCCAGTACGCTCTCATTCCACCTGACGGCTCCCTGGATCCGCCAGGCGGATACTGGAAGTCAGCTCTCTCGGTTGCAGATCTCGAGATCACCTCACCGTACAATACATACGTGGTGACCGGTCTCCCGCCAGGACCGATCTGCAACCCCGGCCTGGCGTCGCTGGAGGCCGTCGCGCACCCGGCGACGACCGATTATCTGTACTTCGTCGCGCGTCCGGACCGATCTCACGCCTTCGCGCGTACCCTGGACGAGCACGAGCAAAACGTGGCGAAGTATCAGCACTAGAGGACATTCCGGTGCGTGTCGGACTGATAGGCTATCCCGTTAGCCACTCGATATCGCCAGCATTCCAGCAGGCTGCTTTTGACGCCGTGGGTTTTGATGCCCGTTATGAGCTCTGGGAGACCCCTCCCGAGCGCCTCGCCGAGGTGGCGGCGAGACTGCGGCAGCCCGAATGCCTCGGCGCAAACATAACAATTCCCCACAAACAGGCGATGCTGCGCTTCGTGGACGAGGTTGATGGGAGCGCCGCGCTGGTCGGCGCGATCAATACGATCGTGCATCGGCAGGATGGTCGTCTGGCTGGCTACAACACCGACGTCGAGGGCTTTGCACGCGCGATACGGGAAGACGGCAAAACACCATTGAAGGATACGCGCGTTGCCATCATCGGATCCGGCGGCGCCGCGCGCGCCGTGGCCGCGGCGTCACTTACCGAAGGCGTGGCCGAGCTGGTCATCTGTGCTCGCCGTCCTGAGCAAGCCGAGCGGCTCCTCGACGACCTCGCGCCGCTCGGCATCCGGCCAGGGACTCGCGCGCGAGTCGCTCCACTGTATGAAGGCTCATCCCTGGCCGAAGACGCGATTCGTTCGTGCGACGTCCTGGTAAACGCTACCCCCGTCGGCATGGCGAATCACTCCGGCGATTCAGACCTGCCATTCCCGGCGGAGTGGCTCTCGTCTGGATCGCTCGTGTGCGATCTGATCTATAACCCGCCAATGACGCCCCTCCTTCAGCGAGCGCGCGCCGTTGGTGCTCGCACCCTGAACGGACTGCCAATGCTTATCTACCAGGGAGCGGCCGCGTTCGAACGATGGACCGGGCGCCCAGCCCCGGTCGAGCTGATGCGACGAAAGGCCCTGGAGGCTCTACGTGTCTAGACTTCACGCGACGACGATCCTGGCGGTCCGGAGAGACGGACGGGTCGCGATGGGCGGGGACGGTCAGGTGACGATGGGCGATGTGATCATGAAACACACGGCGCAGAAGGTTCGGACCCTTCACCACGGGAAGGTCATCGCCGGGTTCGCTGGAGCCGTTGCCGATGCACTGACACTCTTCGATCGCTTCGAGGCCCAGCTCGACAAGCATCACGGGCAGCTCCGGCGCGCATCGGTCGAGCTTGCAAAAGAGTGGCGGACCGATCGTTTCTTGCGACGCCTGGAAGCCCAGCTCTGCGTCGCCGATCCATCGCAGATCCTCGTGGTGTCGGGAGATGGCGAGATTATTGAGCCAGATGAGGATTTCGTCGCGGTTGGATCGGGCGGCGCTTTCGCCCAGGCAGCCGCCAAGGCACTTCTGACGAATACCGACCTGCCAGCGGTCGAGATCGTACGCAAGGCGATGGAGATCGCGGCGTCTCTGTGTATCTACACGAACAGTCATCTCACGATTATCGAGCTTCCAGGACCGGGAGATACAGTCGTATCCGAGTAGCGTTTGTCTGCTTGCTCTGTTGATTGTTGCGTGTTAAACTTTAGATTCATGCGTGCTACCTCTTTCGAGGAGGGCAGTCTTGGAAAATCTAACCCCGCAGCAGATCGTCGCCGAGCTGGATCGCTACATCGTCGGACAGTCAGCGGCAAAGAAAGCAGTCGCCATCGCGTTGAGAAACCGTTACCGTCGACAGCAGCTCGCACCCGAGCTACGTCGAGACGTGATGCCCAAGAACATCCTAATGATTGGCCCCACGGGCGTTGGAAAGACGGAGATCGCGCGGCGCGTCGCTCAGCTTGTCGACGCGCCCTTCATCAAGGTCGAGGCGACCAAGTTCACCGAGGCCGGCTACGTCGGACGCGACGTAGAGTCGATCATCTTTGATCTCGTCGAGGCGGCCATCGACCTCGTTCACGACCAGCGTCTTGCCCAGGTTCAGGACAAGGCCGAAGGCCTTGCGAAGGAGCGTCTGATTGGCTACCTGTACCAGCAGATGAACAGTCAGCGCGCGCCGCAGCGGCGTGCATCCGCGCGGCGTCGTCCAGGACGACGAGGTGGAGGCGCTGCCGAGGGGGCGCAGGTCGATACGGCCGTCGCGCGAAGTGACGAGTATGCGACGCCGGTCTACGAGCGATCGCGGCTGGTCGATATGCTCGAAAAGTCCCAGCTTGACGATACGCTGGTCGAGATCGAGCTCAGCAACGACAATCTTGGCTACAACGCCTACCTGGAGGTTCCACCGGGCCTCAGTCCCGAGGAGATCGACGAGACGTTTGATAATTTTGCTCGTCAGTATCAGTCGTTTCCAACCAAACGCATCCGTCGCGTGTCAGTCAAAGAGGCGCGTCGTCTCCTGACCCGCGAGGAAGCCAACAAGCTCGTCGATTTCGACGAGGTCATCGATCAGGCGATCGAGCGCGTCGAGCAGAGTGGCGTCGTCTTCATCGACGAGATGGACAAGATCGCTGGACCGCGCGTCGAGGTTGGAGCGGACGTCTCGGGCGAGGGGGTGCAGCGGGATCTGTTGCCGATCGTCGAAGGATCCGTGGTGATGACCCGCTATGGTCCGGTGAAGACCGATCACATCCTGTTCATCGGCGCCGGAGCGTTCTACCAGAGCAAGCCGTCGGATCTGA
Organism: Chloroflexota bacterium; assembly: GCA_902810745.1. GTDB lineage: Bacteria > Chloroflexota > UBA6077 > FW602-bin22 > CADDYW01 > CADDYW01. Next base: position 118,783 of record CADDYW010000001.1, read on the forward strand.
TCCCGGAGCTACAGGGACGGTTCCCGATTCGCGTCGAGCTATCCTCTCTGACCCGCGAGGATTTCCAACGGATTCTGAGCGACACCGACAACTCGTTGATCAAGCAGTATCAGGCTTTGCTCCGTACCGAAGGCGTGGATCTGGTTTTCACCGACGATGCGATCGCTGCTATTGCCGACATCGCCTGCCGCGTGAACGAGGCGACCGAGAACATCGGCGCGCGGCGGCTTCAGACCGTGCTCGAGCGCGTTCTGGAAGATCTATCGTTCCACGCCTCGGAGTATGCCGGCCAGAGGATCACCATCGACGCGGCCTACGTCCAGGAGCGGATGAAGGACGTTCTGGTGAATGACGACCTGGCCCGTTACATTCTGTGAGCAGCGGAATGACGACAGGCGTGGCTGGCTGGCTTGCTCTCGACACACCGGAATGTTATACTTTCGTGGCACCACAAACGGTGTACTCTGCACGTCTTCTGACTGAGTCGGTCGTGCCCTGACGCTGCCCGGCGTTGGGGCTCCGGCCAGGTTGACGGAGGCGGAAGGGATGGGCCTCTCACCGGGGCCCGCGATAACGAAGGAGGTTTGAACAATATGGCAAGTGTCGTTTCCATGAAGTTGCTGCTCGAGGCAGGGGTCCATTTCGGCCACCAGACGCGGCGATGGGATCCCCGCATGAAGCCGTTCATCTTCACCGAGCGCAACGGTATTCACATTATCGACCTGCAGCAGACGGTCACCAAGCTAACTGAGGCGTACAACTTCCTACGGGATCTCGCCGCTCAAGGTGGGACCGTGCTTTTCGTCGGTACCAAGAAGCAGGCGCAGGAGGCGATCGAGACCGAGGCAAAGCGGGCCGAGATGTTTTACGTCAAGCAGCGCTGGCTCGGGGGAATGCTCACGAACTTCCGCACAATCCAGACGCGGATCAAGCGGCTTGAAGAGCTAGAAGCTGGCAAAGCCGCGGGACAGTTCGAGCGCCTACCGAAGAAAGAAGCGAGTCGACTGGAAGAGGAGATCGTTCGGTTGAACCGCCTGCTCGGCGGCATCAAGACGATGCGTCGGCTGCCCAACGCGCTGTTCATCATCGATCCGCACAAGGAACGGCTCGCAGTAGCCGAGGCTCGACGGCTCGAAATCCCAATTGTCGCCCTTGTCGACACCAACTGCAATCCCGACGAGATCGACTACCCGATTCCTGCGAACGACGATGCAATTCGAGCGGTCAAGCTTCTCACCGCCAAGATGGCTGACGCGGTGATCGAAGGGATCAATATGCGAAAGGCTACCGAGGCGCAGGAAGCGGAGCAGGCGGAGGCCGAGGCCGAGGCTCTCGCCAAGCGCGAGTACGACGAGTTCGAAGAGGGAGAAGAGCCCGAGGTGGCCTACTCGGCATCGCCGGATGACGAGGACGTCGAGGAAGAAGATCAGGAAGATCTCGAAGCCGAAACATCTGCCGCGGTCTAACTCGGCTGGAACGAATGGTGCACCGGCGCGTCGGCAAAGACACGTTCGAGAAGCACCGTCGAAAAGGTGAAGCAGGATTGGACATTTCAGCAGCTCAGGTAAAGGAACTTCGCGAGAAAACTGGCGCCGGGGTCATGGAGTGCAAACGGGCACTCGTGGAAGCAGGCGGCAATATGCAGAAGGCGGAAGAGATTCTCCATCGCCAGGGAGTTGCGCGCGCGGTGAAGAAGGAAGGGCGGGTCGCCACCCAGGGCCTTATCGACGCCTACATTCACGCCGGTGGACGTATCGGCGCAATGGTCGAGGTCAACTGCGAGACCGACTTTGTCGCCCGCACCGACGATTTCCGTCAGCTGACCCACGACATCGCAATGCAGGTGGCGGCCACGGCGCCAAAGTACGTGAAGTCGAGCGACGTGCCTGCGAGCGAGGCAGATCGCACCGCCGAGCTTGCACTCCTCGCGCAGCCATTCATCAAAGACCAGAGCGTGACGATCGAGGAATTGATCAAGCGCTACGTGGCCAAGCTTGGGGAGGCGATCAACGTCCGCCGGTTCACTCGATACGAGCTGGGTGAGCCGGTTACCGAGTCCGAGGCTTAAGCTTGCCCAGATACAAGCGCGTGCTCTTGAAGATCAGCGGTGAAGCGCTTCAGGGCTCTCGTCAGTCGGGTATCATCGATGCCAGCACATTGAATAGCATCGCCCGCCAGATTCGCGACGTCACCTGCGAGCTCGGCACCCAGATGGGAATCGTCGTAGGTGGCGGAAACATCTGGCGCGGCCAGGCGGCTGCGGAGCGCGGCATGGACCGCGCCCAGGCCGACTACGCGGGCATGCTCGCGACGATCATCAATGCGCTCGCTCTCCAGGATGCGCTGGAGAAGATCGACGTTGTGACCCGCCTGCAGACAGCAATCACCGTGACGGCAGTCGCGGAGCCGTACATTCGACGGCGCGCGATCCGACACCTGGAGAAAGGCCGAGTCGTCATCTTCGCCGCCGGAACCGGAAATCCCTACGTCAGCACTGACACGGCCGGCGCGCTGCGCGCGATCGAGATCGGGGCAGAAGTCCTGCTCCTGGCTAAGAACCAGGTCGACGCCATCTACGATTCCGATCCGCGCAAAAATGCCAATGCTCAGCGGTTCGCGCACCTATCGTACATCGAGGCGCTCAATCGCCAGCTCAAGGTGATGGATAGCACCGCGCTGTCACTGTGTATGGATAACCGGCTGCCAATCGTCGTCTTCGATCTTGCCCAGGAAGGCAATATTCGACGGGTCATCGAGGGCATACCGATCGGGACGCTCGTTGCGTAGGCGGCGCCAGAACGATCGGGGCTACGTTCTCGTCGTCCCTGCGTCCAGCATCTGAAGGCGGGGCTTGCGGAGGGTCATTCGATGTCACAGGATTCGGTTGCTGCGATCATTCAGCGCAGCGAGGAATGTATGCGCCACGCCGAAGAGGCGCTCGGGCATGATCTCGCCGCCATCCGCACGGGACGCGCGTCACCGGCGCTCCTCGACCGCGTTCGCGTCGACTACTACGGCACTCCTACCCCCATTCCGCAGGTTGCCGCGGTCACTACCCCGGAACCTCGCCTGATTGTCATTCAGCCCTGGGATCGATCAATCGTTGGCGCGATCGAAAAGGCCATTCTGAAATCCGATCTCGGCCTGACGCCGGTCAGCGATGGTCAAGTCATTCGTCTTCCTATCCCACCGCTCACGGAGGAACGTCGCCGGGAGCTCGTCAAGATGATCCGACGTCGCATCGAGGAAGGGCGCGTCGCGATTCGAAACTGCCGACGAGACGCGATCGAAGACTTCAAGAAGCTCGAACGGGAAAAGAAGATCTCCGAAGACGAGTCACGTCGCGGCCAGGAACGAGTACAGAAGGCAACCGACAGCGCGATCGCCGATATCGAGCGGCTTGGCCAGCGAAAGGAACAAGAAGTGCTGGAAGTATGAACACGGCTGAATCGCTGCCCCGCGATTGGGTCCCGCCGCCGGACCAGCTTCCGCGGCACGTCGCGATCATCATGGACGGCAATGGTCGCTGGGCAACCGCCCGTGGCCTGCCGCGCCTGCACGGCCACCGCGCCGGGACCGACAACATCCGCGAGGTACTGGAAGCAAGTGTCGAGTTCGGTATCCAGTACCTGACAATCTACGCCTTCTCCACCGAGAACTGGACACGTCCACCCGATGAGGTCAACGGCCTTTTCCAGATCATGGCCGAGGTGATCCGCGACGAGACCGAGGAGCTCCACCGCAACGGCGTCTGCGTCCGACACATCGGCAGGTCAGAGGGTCTGCCCCAGGAGCTACTCGAGGCGATCAAGGGAGCGACTGCTCTGACCCGCGCCAACCGGCGCATCATCCTGAACGTTGCATTCAACTACGGGGGGCGTGCCGAGGTTGTCGATGCCGTCCGGCGAATCATCCGCGATGGTATTCCCGCGGACTCGGTGACCGAAGATCTTGTCAGTCGTTACCTGTACACCGAGGGTCAGCCCGATCCAGACCTCATCATCCGCACCGCGGGCGAGATGCGGCTGAGCAATTTCCTTATCTGGCAGGCCGCCTACGCCGAATACTATTCGACGTCGACCTGCTGGCCCGACTTTGGACGCGAAGAGCTGCGTCGCGCGCTTGCTGCCTACGCGCAACGACAGCGCAAGTTCGGCAGCCTCCTGAATGCGACGTGCTGATCGCTCGGGTCGTGACCGCCCTCGTCGGCGCTCCAATCGTGGTTCTTCTCGTCTGGACCGGTGGTCTGCCGCTCCTGGTCATGGCGGCTGCCGTCGCCGGCCTGGCTAGCTGGGAGGCGTTCAGACTGCTCGTCCGAGCACGCGCGGTAGAAGGATCCGATCGAGGCGAGCAGTCGTCGACGGCGCCCGCGGGGCCGCACGGGCCGGCTTCCTTCTCCGATCTTCTCTGGTCGACCTGCGCGATCGCCGGCAGTCTCGTACTTGTTCTCGCGGCAGCCGGCGGCCCCTTGGCTGAAACGGCCGCGCTGGCGATCGTGCTGCTGATCTGTCTGATTGCCTCGCTTGGTCTCCCGAGCACCCGCCCCGCGTCAGCCACCTGGTCTGACGCGTTCGCCGCGTCCGTCTACGGCGGACTTCCGCTGGCCCTCCTCGTCCTCACGCGGCAGTGGCCGGGTCGTACGAGCTTCGAGGTAGCGATCCTCGGCCAGCTGAATCGCGGCGCCGCCTGGGTGCTGGTCGCCCTGACGACGGTCTGGGCGATCGACTCCGCGGCGTATATCGTCGGGAGACTCGTGGGGCGTCGACGACTCTGGCCACGGATCAGTCCAGGCAAAACCTGGGAAGGGACTGCCGCCGGCCTGATTGCAGGAATCATCGTCTGTGAGCTCTGGGCACCGGTGATCGAGATCGGCGACGGATTCGCGTTCATCCTTGGGCTGGTGCTGGCGGTGTGCGCCGTGCTGGGCGATCTCGTGGAGTCCGCGATGAAGCGGGCGGCACGGGTCAAGGATTCCGGGACGTTGCTTCCCGGCCACGGGGGCCTTCTCGACCGCGTGGATAGTCTGGCCTTCGCGTTCGTCGTGGTATTCTTAAGTGGAGTACTGGTAACACCGGCTGGACCGCGACAGATTTTTTGATGGATGGTGCACTTGGCACGCGGAGTCATCATTCTCGGTAGCACCGGTTCAATTGGACAGCAAGCGCTCGAGGTGATCCGAGCGCACCCGGATGAGTTCCGGGTCATCGGACTGGCGGCTGGGAAAAATCTCGACCTGCTCGCCCGCCAGGTATCCTTGTACCGACCGCTGTACGTCAGCGCGCCGGTGCTCCCGGTTGGCACCACGTGGAACGGTGCCCAGACACTATCCCTCGTCGATCTCTGCCAGGTGCCGGAAGCTGAGCGGGTCGTGGTTTCCACGGTTGGCGCGACCGGTCTCCTGCCGACTCTGGCGGCGCTGCGAAGTCGGAAGACGGTCCTTCTCGCGAACAAAGAAGTACTGGTAATGGCTGGCGACCTGGTGATGGCAGAGGCGCGCCGCGCCGGAATCCCGATCCTACCAATCGATAGCGAGCACAACGCCGTGTGGCAATGCTTTGCTGGCGATTGCTCGCTGGGCGCGGGAGCGATCGAGGGACCAGTCCGTCGGATCGTCTTGACCGCGTCCGGCGGCGCATTTCGCGACCTGCCGCTGGATCAGCTCTCGCGGGTGACGCCGCAGCAGGCGCTGGCCCACCCGAACTGGGTAATGGGTCAGAAGGTGACCGTCGATTGCGCAACCCTGATGAACAAGGGGTTCGAGGTGCTGGAGGCGCGCTGGCTCTTCGGCCTTTCCTACGATCAGATCGACGTCGTCCTCCACCGCGAAAGCATCGTCCACGCACTGGTGGAATTCGTCGATGGGTCGGTGAAAGCCGAGCTCAGCCAGCCGGATATGCGCATTCCAATCCAGCACGCTCTAACCTATCCGGAGCGGCGGCCGAGCGCGTGGCCACGTCTCGCTATCGAACAGATCGGCCAGCTCAGCTTCGCGCCACTCGACCGACGGCGCTATCCCTGCTTCGACCTCGCACTGGCCGCCGCGGCAGCCGGAGGGACTGCGGCCGCGGCACTGAGCGCCGCCGACGACGTCGCGGTGGCGCGGTTCCTCAATGGAGAGATTGCCTTCACGCAGATTCCTGAGCTCGTCGATCAGGTCCTGCAGTCCCATCGACCCATTGCGCACCCGACGATCGAGGACATCCTCGAGGTCGACCAGCAAGTTCGACGCGAGCTTGGTGCACGGCAGACTCAGGGCACACGGCGTGCGCAGGTCTAATCGCGACAAACCGCCTTCCAGTGCACGACGTCGTGCAGTGGGAGCGACCGAGGGAGCAGTTGAGTGAACATCGTCGCCTTTCTCGTCTTCATCCTCCTGCTGAGTCTGCTGATTCTCGCGCACGAGCTAGGACACTTCGTCCTCGCCAAGCGGGCCGGGGTCAAAGTCGAAGAGTTCGCGATCGGATTTCCTCCCCGCCTCTTCTCGATTCGCCGTGGAGAGACGGACTACTCGATCAATCTGGTACCGCTCGGGGGCTACGTGAAGATGCTCGGCGAGGAAGATCCGTCGTTTCCCCGAAGCTTCGCCGCGGCGCCTCGGCGCTGGCGTGTTGCGATCCTCGTCGCCGGTGCATCGATGAACATTCTCGCCGCGATCTTTCTGTTCGCTGGTGCATACGCGGCGGGCTGGCCCCAGGCGACCGAGAGCGAGATCGTCATCACCGAGGTGATGCCTGACTCCCCCGCCTCGGCAAGCGGACTTCGGCCCGGTGACGTGATTCTCGCGTTCAATGGCCAGCAGATCGAAAAACCGGATCAGCTACCGCGGATGAGCCAGAGCACGCTCGGCAAACGGGTCACGATCGAGATTCGGCGAGACGGACGAACGCTTGACGTGACTCTGACGCCACGAACATCGTGGCCAGAAGGAGAAGGTCCGATCGGCATCGGCATTATGAGCCATGCACTGAAGATCGAGCCCGTCTACTATCCAGTCGCGAGCGCCTTGATCAACGGCGTGAAGCAAACTATCCAGACCCTCTGGCTCACTCTGAGTATCCCGGTACTCGTCCTTCGGGGCCTGATCCCCGCCGACGTTGCCCGACCGGTTGGCCCCTTTGGTATCTACCAGATCACGAGCCAGGCGGCTACCGAAACCGTGTCGACCGGGTGGTGGTTCCCGATCTTGAGCGTCGCGGCGACGGTCAGCGCCGGCCTGGGGCTGGCAAACCTGCTGCCGATTCCCGGTCTGGACGGCGGCCGCTTGCTCTTCGTGGTCATCGAGGCCATTCGCGGCCGTCGAGTGGATCCGCAGCGCGAAGGGCAGATCCACCTCGTCGGACTGGCGCTCCTCGTCTCCCTGGTCATCATCATTACCTACTTCGACGCGCGATTTCCGATCGACGTTCAGTTTTCTCCGCATTGACGTGGGAGCATCGGAGCCGCCGAGTGCGCCTATCACAGCTATTCGGAAGGACCCTGCGCCAGGCCCCCGCCGAGGCCGAAACCGAAGCTTTTCGACTGATCCTGCGGGCCGGCCTGGCGAGGCAGACCGCGGCAGGAATCTACAGCTTCCTTCCCCTGGGGTGGCGAGCAATTCAGAAGATCATGGCCATCGTCCGTGACGAGATGAACCGGATCGATGGCCAGGAGATGCTAATGCCGGTGATCGTCCCCGCTGAGCTCTGGAAGGAGTCGGGCCGCTGGTTTGCCATCGATGAGACGCTCTGGCGCATCCGCGACCGGAATGATCGTGACTTCGTCCTGGCCATGACTCACGAAGAGGTCGTGACGGATCTGACGCGCCGCGAAGTGCGATCGTACCGACAGCTTCCCTACATGGTGTATCAGATTCAGACGAAGGTTCGGGATGAGCCACGCCCGCGCGGCGGACTGCTTCGTATGCGCGAGTTCCTGATGAAGGATGCGTATAGCTTCCACGCCGACGCCGAGGATCTCGATCGCTACTACCCGCGGATGTACCAGGCCTACCTGAACGTGTTCCGACGCGTCGGCGTGCCGGCCGTCCCCGTGCAGGCCGATCCAGGCATGATCGGCGGGACGGGTAGTCACGAGTTCATCCTGCCGTCGCCAGTCGGCGAGGCGGTGATCATTCGCTGCACCGCGTGCACATACGCAGCCAACCAGGAGATCGCCGTGGCACGGCGACCAACGTATTACACGGATATCGAGGCGGCGGCACCGCCGGTCGAGCCAGTCGAGACGCCGGGCGTCACGACAATCGAGGATCTCGAGCGCTTCTTCAACCTTCCTCCTGAGGCATTCCTCAAAACGGTCGTCTACCAGGGCGACGACCGTCTCATCGCGGCTGTCGTCACCGGCGGTACGACGATCAACGAGGTCAAGCTGGCCAACGTCGCCCAGGTCGGTAATCTCCAGCTGGCTTCCGAAGAGGCCCTTCGCGCTGCGGGCATCACGCCCGGCTTCGTCTCGCCAGTGGGTCTGCACGGCGCTGAGATCATCGTCGACGAAGCTGTTCTGCCGCACACGTACGTCGCGGGCGCCAATCGGAAAGATTACCACCTGCGAAACGTCCTGCCGGGGCGCGATTTCCCTCGCGATCACGTCGCCGACATCGCGCTGGTTTCCGCGGGCAGCTCCTGTATCCTCTGTGGAGGTGCCCTGGTGGAGCAGCAGGGAATCGAGCTTGGCCATACGTTCAAGCTTGGTACGAAGTACAGCGCGGCGCTTGGAGCCCGCTACCTTGGTCGCGAGGGGCGCGAGGAGCCGATCTTCATGGGGTGCTATGGAATCGGCCTGGACCGCCTGCTCACCGCGGTGGTCGAGGCAAACCACGACGACAAGGGGATCACCTGGCCTGCCTCGGTCGCACCGTACCAGATCCATCTGCTGGGACTCAACCTCGACTCGCCCGACGTCGCGGCGGCTGCCGACGATTTGTATCGGAGTCTCCTGGCGCTGGGCGTCGAGGTTCTCTACGACGATCGATTGGAAACGCCGGGCGTGAAGCTTGCCGACGCCGACCTGATCGGCCTGCCATTGCGCGTCACGGTGAGCGCGCGATCGCTCCGGCAGAACGCGGTCGAGCTAACACCGCGTCGCACCGGACAGCACGTCCTCGTCCCACGCGTCGATGCCATCGCCCAGATTCAGCACCATCCGGCTCTGGCACCCGCCTGATCGCGCCCTCACCGACGGCGCTGCTTTCTTGCTCAGACGCCGCCGAAGTGGTATACTTCAGGTGCGTATAAAAGGTTCGACCTCGAGAAAAGTGGGCTTCAACCCACTTTTCTTGTTGTTAGGAGTTGATCAGCGCCACGATTGCAAGTGGCGCTGGTTAGCGTCTGGTCGAGGGGCCCGGCGGGGCCGAAGCCGCAACAACAACCCTGAGGTCCGGTTCGCCGAATGAGAACTGATTTCATCGCTGCCATTAATCAGGTAAGCACCGAGAAGGGCGTCAGCAAAGAGGTCGTCATCGAGGCGATCGAGGCCGCGCTCGTCTCCGCTTACAAGCGAAACTTTGGCGGTGCGCAAAACCAGGATGTGGTGGTCCGGATCAACCGTCAAACGGGAGACGTGCGGGTGTTCGTCGCCAAGCGCGTCGTCGCGGAGGTCAGCGACCCTCGGACCGAGATCGGTCTTGACGAGGCCCGAGAGATCGATCCGAATGCCCACATCGACGGCGTCGTCGAAGTAGAGACGACACCGCGAGACTTCGGTCGAATCGCCGCGCAGACGGCCAAGCAGGTCGTTTTGCAGCGCTTGCGCGAGGCTGAACGCGAGCTCGTCTACGAGGCTTTCACCGAGCGTGAAGGCGACGTGGTCACCGGCGTGGTCGAGCGCGTCGAGCCCAAGGCGGCGATACTCGATCTGGGCAAGGCAGAGGCGGCTCTGCCGACGACCGAGCAGGTTCCGACGGAGACCTATCGACATGGTCAGAGGCTGAAGGTGTACGTCGTCGAGGTGACACGAACACCGCGCGGTCCTCAGATTATCGTTTCGCGGACCCATCGTGGTCTGGTCCGTCGACTCTTCGAGCTGGAAGTGCCCGAAGTGTTCAACGGAGCGGTCGAGATCAAGGCAATCGCGCGCGAACCAGGCTCACGATCCAAGGTCGCGGTTCTTGCTCGGCAGGAAGGCGTCGATCCAGTAGGCTCGTGCGTCGGCGTTCGAGGTGTTCGCATTCAGAACATCGTCAACGAGCTGAACGGTGAAAAGATCGACGTCGTGCAGTGGAGTGCCGACCCGGCAGTCTTCGTCGCGAACGCGCTGAGTCCCGCACCCGTCATCTCGGTTGATCTGAACGAGGCCGAGAAGACGGCGACGGTTGTGGTCCCCGAAAGGCAGCTCTCACTCGCGATCGGGCGCGAGGGCCAGAACGCGAGGTTGGCGGCAAAGCTGACCGGATGGCGCATCGACATCAAGGCAACCAGCTTGCCGCGACTCGAAGGCACGGTCCCGAATCTGACGCGTGAAGAGTCGCTAGCTCGCCTGTCAGGAGGTTCTGAAGAACGTCCCGAGTAGCCAGACCCCGCCAGCGAAAGATCCCGCAGCGAACCTGCGTCGCCTGTCGAACGATCCGGGCGAAGCGTGATCTGGTCCGCATTGTTCGCCTCGTGGATGGATCTGTGATCGTTGACGAAACGGGCAAGAAGTCTGGGCGCGGTGCCTACCTCTGTCGGCAGCGCGTGTGCTGGGATGCGGCGCTCCAGCGCGGCACGCTCGAGCGGGCACTGAAGCAGGTCGTATCGCCGGAAAGCCGCGCGGCATTGGCGCAGTACGCCACGAGCCTGCCCGAGCACCTGGCCTCTCCTGCGGACGACGCCGGAACGGCCAGCCAAGGTCGACGCGACCAAGAGGGATCGCCGTCGCGCTGAGCTGCGCCAGGCGTCAGGTTATCGCGACGTGGATCCGTCCATCGCGTCACACGCGGGTGCTCTCGGCGACACGTCGGGCCTTTATGACGCGCACTCTGTCCAGACGGCGTGGGAAAGAGCCCATCGGCCAGTCGTTCGGGCAGAGCGAAACAGGAGATCAGCCGCTAGGTGATCTCCCAGCAGTGAAATAGCAGAAAGGAGGCACAACATGAGCACAAGAGTTGGAAGCGGTCGACCCCGTCGGCCGGGTCAGAGCCAGAGGGGACGGCCCACGCGGCCACATTCCGGACGGCCCGATACATCAGCCAGGCCTTCGCTTTCTGCTCCGGCTGCAAAGAAGCGCGAACCTGTCGTCGTCGAGCTCCCTCAGACCATGACGGTGAAAGAGCTTGCCGAGGCGCTCAACCTGGGAAGCGGTCAGGTCATTAAAGAGCTTATCAGCCGTGGACTTATGATGACGATTAATCAGACCGTCGACTTCGCGACCGCAAGCGACATCGCAAGCGCATTCAACGTCCAGGTCCGAGCCAAGGCCCTTGATGCGAGCGAAGGCGTCATTGCCGCCGAGATCGAGGAAGAGGAGAATCTACGCCCGCGTCCACCGGTGGTGACGATTCTCGGTCACGTCGACCACGGCAAGACCAGCCTGCTCGACGCGATTCGGCAGACAAATGTCACCGCTCAGGAGGCGGGTGGTATCACGCAGCACATCGGCGCGTACCAGGTCGAGATCAACGATCAGAAGATCACGTTTCTCGACACGCCCGGCCACGAAGCCTTTACGGCGATGCGAGCGCGTGGTGCTCAGGTCACGGACGTCGCCGTGCTTGTCGTTGCTGCCGACGACGGCGTTCAGCCTCAGACTCTCGAGGCGATCAGCCACGCCAAGGCCGCCGGTGTTCCACTCGTCGTCGCCATCAATAAGGTGGACAAGCCTGACGCGAACGTGGAACGAGTCAAGCAGCAGCTTGCCGAGGCGGGTGTCGTCGTGCACGATTGGGGCGGTGACGTGGAAGCCGTCGAGGTGTCGGCGCGGCGAAAGACGGGCATCCAGGACCTGCTGGAGACGATTCTGCTGGTCGCCGAGCTGAAGGGGCTGAAGGCGAACCCGAATCGTCCCGCCGTCGGTACGGTGATCGAAGCACAGCTCGATAAGACACGTGGACCGACCGCGACAGTCCTGATCGAAAACGGTACGCTCAACGTTGGCGATTACGTCGCGGTTGGATCGGTCTATGGCCGGGTCCGCGCGATGTTCAACGATCGTGGGAAGCGCCTGAAGAAGGCCGAACCGGCGATGCCGGTCGAGATCCTTGGGCTGAGCGAGGTTCCCCACGCGGGAGATCGCCTGCACGCCGCGCCGACCGAGCAGGCCGCGAGGCTGTTTGCCCAGCGGCACGCGCAGCAGATGGCCGCGGAGACGCAGACGGTCGCTCGTCCCATGTCGCTTGAAGAGATGTTCAAGACCGATGGTCACGCCAAGAATCTGAACATCATTCTCAAGGCCGACGTGCAGGGCTCACTCGAGCCAATTCAGGTTTCGCTCGAACGGCTCTCCACCGACGAGGTCACGATCAAGGTGATCCACCAGGCAACGGGGAATGTGACCGAGTCAGACGTGCTGCTCGCGCAGGCCTCGGAAGGGATCATCGTTGGTTTCAACGTGCGGGTCGAGCCCGGTGCCAAGCGCGCTGCCGAGCAGGCCGGAGTCGACGTGCGTCTGTACAACATTATCTATGACGCGGTCGAGGACGTCCGTAAAGCCCTCGTGGGGATGCTCGAGCCGAAGTTTGTCGAGGTCCAGGAAGGGCGCGCCGAAGTTCGCCAGACGTTCGGTCGTAACGGCGAAGTTGCCGGCTGCATGGTGCTCGAAGGCAAGATCGTCCGCAACGCCATCGCCCGAGCAATGCGCGATGGCAAGGTCATCGCCGAGGGCCGCATCGAGAGCCTTCGCCGATTCAAGGAAGACGCTCGCGAGGTAGCGGCCGGATACGAATGTGGCATCGTACTCAGTGGCAACGTAAGGCTCCAGGTGGGTGATGTGATCAACACCTTCCGAAAGGAGAAAGTGGCCGGTGATGTGCCACTGTGAACGAGCATGTCGACACGACGCATTGCACGCTTGAACGAGCAGCTTCGCGCGGACGTGGCGGAGCTGATCGCCCGTGAGATGAAGGATCCGCGGCTTGCCGGCCTGGTTTCGGTGACCGCCGCCGAAATGTCGCCGGACCTCCGGCATGCCCGCGTCTTCATTAGCGTCCTTGGTTCGGAGGAGGAGCGGAAGCAGACCCTCAAGGCAATCCGCAACGCGGCGGGATTCCTCCGGACACAGCTCGCGAGTCGAATGACGACCAAACGAGCCCCCGAGCTCCACTTCGCCCTGGACGCCTCCATCGAGCGCGGTCAGCGGATCATGAAGCTGCTGCACGAGATCGGCTCAAGCCAGGCGTCTTCGGAGCAAGCCGACGAGGGCGGTGTGGATGCCGCCAGGTGAGGAGCCTCGGCAGGCCCTGTCTGGTATTCTTAATGTGGCGAAGCCCACGGGGATGACGTCTCACGACGTTGTCAGCCTCGTTCGCCGCCGGACCCGGATGCGCCGGGTGGGCCACGCGGGAACTCTGGACCCGGAGGCATCCGGCGTTCTCCTCGTCTGCCTCGGGCACGCCACGCGGGTCAGCGAATTTCTCATGGAAGGTACCAAGCGCTACCGAGCAACGGTCCGCTTCGGCGCGGTGAGTACGACCGATGACGCGGCTGGCGTTATCTCGCCTTCCGCGGCGTCTGTTGCTCACCTCACCGAACGCCAGCTGGTCGCGGTCACCCGCCGCTTCCTCGGAAGTATCGAGCAGGTTCCACCGTCCTACGCCGCGATCAAGATTCGTGGGCAGCCGATGTACCGAAGCGCGCGCGCGGGGCGTCCGATCCAGGCACCGCCCCGGCGCGTGCGTATTGATCAGATCGACGTTATCTCGTGGGAGTGCCCTGACCTGATCATCGACGTGGTCTGCTCCAGGGGAACCTACATTCGGGCCCTCGCGCGGGACCTGGGGATCGCGGTCGGGACCGGCGCCTATCTCCGTTCACTGGTTCGCACGGCCAGTGGCTCATTCTCCCTCGACGACAGCCTGTCTCTGGATGAGGTCGTGCGTGCGGCCGTGCTGGGCTATCTTCCTCGGCTCGTCTATCCGCTCGACGCGGCCCTGTCCGGGCTGCCCGCGCTTTTCCTGCCGCCCGAGGACGTGGCCACTGTCCTGCGGGGCTGCACCTGGCGAGGACGTGCAGGCGTGGCCGGCCAGCTGGCACGCGCCTACGCCGTCGAGACCGGTCGGCTGATCGCCTTGATGACGTATGATGCATCAGCAGCTGGCTGGCACCCGAACAAGGTCTTTCCCGAGGAAGCAGATGACGTTGCTTGACGCCCTGACCACGGCAGACATCAAATCTCCCAGTGTTGTGACCATTGGCACGTTTGACGGCGTGCATCTTGGCCATCAGCATCTTCTCCAGACCGTCGCGCAGCACGCGCGAGAACGGACGGTCCTCGCCGTCGTCCTGACCTTTCAGCCCCGCCCGATCGAAGTCTTGAGACCTGAAACTCCCCCGAGCTACCTGTGCTCTCTCCATTCTCGAATCCAGCTGCTCCGGCAGGCCGGAGCCGACGTCGTCGTCCCGGTAACGTTCACGCGCGAGCTATCGCTCATGAGCGCGTTTGAGTTCACCCGCCTGCTCGTCGAGCACGCGCGGATGTGCATGCTCGTCGGCGGGCCCGACCTCGCGATTGGCCACGGACGGGAAGGTACTCCCGACGTACTTCGCGACATTGGCTTGCGACTCCACTTCGAGGTCCTGACTGTTCCCGTCTGCAACATCGACGGGGAGCCAGTGCGGAGCAGTGTGATACGCCGCGCGATCAGCGATGGCGAGGTCCGACGAGCGGCGAAGCTCCTCGGGCGAAACTACACGCTCGACGGCGAGGTTGTACACGGCGATGGGCGCGGCCGGACGATCGGCGTACCGACGGCGAACGTGGCGGTCGACGAGAAGCTGACGCTACCGGGAGATGGTATCTACGCGGTCTATTTCCACGTTGAAGGCCGGCGCTGGCCCGGTGCCGCCAGCATCGGCGTCCGTCCGACCTTCAACGGTGTCGGCAGAACGCTGGAGGTCCACCTGCTGGACTTCGACGGCGACCTCTACGGAAGACGGTGCGAGGTAGAGTTCGTGGAACGTCTGCGTCCAGAGGAGCGCTTCGAAAGCGTCGAGGATCTGGTGCGACAGATTCAGCAGGACATCCGGCTCACGCGACAGATCCTACAAGGCAGATAGCCGCCGGCGGCGCGGGCGTGACAGACGAAGAGCTATCAGCCACCTTCTTCCAGATCGGGAGAGAAAGTTAGCCGATAACTCCCGCTCCGCATCGCGCGGCGCGATGCTACTTTTTGATGCGTCAGCGACGATCGACTGTCGCCGCCGTGCTACTCCGTCTGGTTAGCGCGCTCCTTCTTCGCCTCAGCGATAATCGCCTGTGCCACGTGCGCGGGCACTTCCTCGTACGAGGTGACCTTCGCAGTGAACACTCCGCGGCCCTGCGTGATGGAGCGCAGGTCGGTCGCGTAACGCTGAATTTCGGCCAGCGGCGCCTGTGCCTGAATCACACTCAGCCCGTCGCTTTGCGGGTACATGCCCAGGACGCGGGCGCGCCGCGTATTGAGATCGCCCATCACATCGCCGACGTACTGCTCCGGCACCGTCACGGTGAGATCGACAATCGGTTCGAGCAACACCGGGTGTGCCTGCTCGATCCCCTTCTTGAAGGCCTGGGCAGCGGCGATCTTGAAGGCGATTTCTGACGAGTCGACCGAGTGATAGGAGCCGTCATAGAGGGTCACCTTCACGTCCACCACGGGGTAGCCGGCCAGGTTTCCCTCGGCAAGGGCCTCGCGTACACCTTTCTCGACGGCCGGGATGAAGTTCTTGGGTACCACGCCACCGACGACTCGCTCGGCGAACTCAAATCCAGCCCCTCGGCTGAGAGGCTCGATCTCGAGGAACACGTGCCCGTATTGTCCGTGCCCACCCGTCTGCTTCTTGTGCTTGTATTCCGCTTGAGCTTTCCCGAGCACTGTCTCCTTGAACGGGACCTTCGGCAGACTCAGCGTCACGTCGACGCCGAACTTGCGGTGCATCCGCTCAGCCGCGATGTCGATGTGCGACTCGCCAAGACCCTCAATCAGCGTCTCCCCCGTGTCCGGGTCCTTGTGGACGCGAATCGTCGGATCCTCTTCGACCAGCCGCGCCAGCGCCGCGCCCAGCTTATCCAGGTCGGCCTTCGTCTTCGGCTGGACCGCCATCGTGAACAGCGGCTCCGGGAAGACGATAGGATCAAGAACCACGGGGTTCTCTCGGGTGCAGAGTGTGTCGTTGATTCCCGTGTCCTGGAGCTTCGCAACTGCCCCGATCTCACCTGGGCCGAGCTGGGTCACCGGCTCCTGTGCCTTGCCCCGAATCACGAAAAGCTGGCCAAGCCGCTCTTCGTGATTGCGGGTGGCATTCCACACGTGCGAGTCCGAGCGCAGCGTGCCACTGAAGACACGGAAGTAGCTGAGCTTTCCCACGTATGGGTCGGCAGTCGATTTGAAGACCAGAGCAGCTAACGGCGCATCCACAGACGGCCTCAGCTCCACTGCCTGGTTGGTCTGCGGGTTCGTCGCAGAGATGGCGCCGCGTGCTTCCGGCGACGGCAGATAGCTGACGATTGCATCCAGGATCGGACGAACCGCCTTGTTGGGCAACGCCGCGGTACAGAGCACCGGGAAGACACTACCGCTCATCACGCCGAGACGCAATCCGTGGCGGATCTCTTCGTCGGATAGCGGACTTCCGTCCAGGTACTTGCTCAGCAGCTCGTCATCACCTTCCGCGGCCGCCTCGATCACCTTCTCGCGAGCTGCTTCGGCGGCGGCCCTCAGATTCTCGGGAATCTCACCTTCCTGGAGGTCGGGACCGGTTAACGCCCTCATCGAGACGAGATCGATCACGCCCTGGAACGACTCCTGAGCGCCGATCGGTAGCTGAATCGGCACGACGTGCTGGCCAAAGCGAGCAACAATCTGCTCAAGCGTCCGATTGAAGTCCGCGTTCTCGCGGTCCATCTTCCCGATGACGATCAGACGGGGAATGTTTCGCTCACTGGCGAATTTCCACGCTCGCTCCGCGCCAACCTCGACGCCAGATACGGCCTCGAATACGATGACCGCCCCGTCGACGACCCGCATCGCCTCGAGAACTTCCCCGAGGAAATCGGCATAGCCGGGGCTGTCAATTAGGTTGATCTTGGTTTCCTGCCACTCCATGGGGAGTAGCGACAGCTGGACCGAGATGTGGCGGCGTGTCTCCTCGGGATCATAGTCGGACGTCGTCGTCCCATCGTCGACGCGCCCCAGACGGTTGATTGTTCCCGTGTTGAACAGCATTGCCTCGGCCAGGGTGGTCTTGCCATGGCCGCCGTGCGAAAAGAGGCCGACGTTTCGGATCTTTTCGACTGGAAAGCTTTTCATCGAGCCTCCGACTGTATTACCTGTAAGTACTTACGTCCACTTGCAATCTCGTCCGATGCAATTATATCAGCAAACCCTGGAGGCTCGCAGCACTGGACGCCCGCTCCGTCGCGCCGGGCCCGTGACGTCGACCGTAGGCGCGGGCAGAATCGCATCGAAGCCCGGCAGGCCCTGGCAGTGCTCGTCGGAGAAAAGGGGAGAGCAACTCCCGCTCTTCATCACATCGTGACGTTCCGGCACCGAGTAGGAGGCTGCTAGCTTCCTCTCCCGTGGGAAAGGGTCGGGGTGAGGAAGAGGACTCGGGGCTCAGCCCGCGACCTCCGACCCTCGCCCTCATCTTAATGAAGGGGGTGGGACGGTTACCGGGTCATTCATGCCGCCCGGTGCTCTAGCCCGGACCCGAGCCAATCACGTCGGTAAGCAGGTGCTCGAGCAGGATGAATCTCGCAACGGCGTAGGACGTGGGCTCGCCAAAGCCGACGTGGAGGCCGCCTGGACCAAACACGACGCCGTCGTCGAAGCCACCGTCCGAGCGTTGCACAGAAACCCACGTCTTTTCAATGCTCAGGGCCGTCTCCACGTCGCCCGCGCTGACCGACGCGATGGCGTAGTCGAACGTCTGCGACGGAGCGATTGTTTGTGCCTGCATCCACCAGCGGAGCCAGACGAGCGGAGATGACGCCATCGTGAGCTGCCAATCCCAGTTCTTCACGCCTCCAGCCGCTACAAGCCCGGCCTGCTTCAGCTGGGCGATCTCGTTCCTCGCCTCCTCGACGCTGGCGAGGCCCCAGATTGACCGCGCGTAGAAGTCATACGCCATACCCTGACTCATGTTTCTCCCGGTGTCCAGGCTCTCCAGCCCTCGAGAAGCCGCCGCTGCAGCGCGATCAGCCGCCGCCACGTCACCTGCTGTCCGCAGCATCCGGCTGGCGAGCTGGAGCCCCAGCGCCATGCGCGCGCATTCTTCGTTGAATGACACCCGATACACCGGCGAGTGATAGAACCGGCCGTCGTCGGCCTGCATGGATGGCCGCGTGAGATAGTCGCTCGCAAGCCGCACCAGGTCGACGATGCGAGCATCTCCGATGTGACGAGTCAGGTAGCTCTGGTCCTGGCGGTAGATCGAGTAGGTTGCAATCAGCGCCATGCCGACCGCCTCGCCACGCCCGCGTGGAGACGCCGTGACCGGAGCTCCGTCGGTCCGAAGCGCATCGTACCAGCTTCCGGAGTAATCGATGCCGTTGCTGAACGCCTCGGGGTTGTCCGGCTGAACCATCGTCCCGAACAGCCAGGTCATCGCCGACTCCGCGGCGGCAACACGATTCACGCTCACCAGAGCAATTGCCGCGTGCGCGACGTCCATGGGGACGACAACCGGTCTTTCCTGGATCGACAGGACATACGTTCCCTCGGGCTGCATCTCTGCTAGAAACTGGAGCGCGCGCGCTACGGCTCGCGGGTTGCGCAGATCCCCAGGGGAGCGTGGCGGCAGCGCGTAGATCGGGACCGCCGGACGAGCAACACTCGCGGGCGGCCGGCTCTCGGAAGCACGTGGACCCGACAGTACGTGATACACACCCGCCAATCCGACGATGAGCGCCAGCAGTCCGAGAGTACCCACCCGCCGTCGAGTCTTCCGCCCCACGCCCTCTCCCTGTCGCCGTCCCATTCCGCGGTCGCGGATGGCGCCTTTTGACGGGGATTCTAGCGAGGTCGAAAGATTACGTCAACTAACCGGTTCGGCCACCGGGCTGGTTTTCCGGGCGCGTTAGCTGACCGAGCAGGCGAACCGCCCATTGCTGTTGCTGGACATCCCCGGACAGGACAAGGACCTTCCGGAGATCCGGGATCGTCTCGCTGGCTGACCCCAGGTACCTCAGCAGTGCAGCTCGGTTTGCGTAGGTCCGAGCGTCGGTCGGATCGAGATGAATCGCATCGTCATAAAGAACAAGTGCATCAGCCACACGGTCGTCGCTGGCCAGGACGTTTCCTAGCTCACGCGCGATACGTGCACTCTGGGGATCCAGCGCGAGCGCGTGAGCAAGCTGCCGGCTCGCCACCTCCAGGTTCCCACGCTCGAAGTTCACGAGGCCCGCCCACTCGTACCCGGACGGATCTTCCGGCGCCATCGCCATGACGTAGTGAAAATCCTCCAGGGCCCGGTCGCTGCGTTGCACCCGAGCGTACATGACCCCCCGTTCGAATCGAAGCTCGACATCGTTCGGATTGCTTTCGAGGAGCGTGTTAA
Organism: Chloroflexota bacterium; assembly: GCA_902810745.1. GTDB lineage: Bacteria > Chloroflexota > UBA6077 > FW602-bin22 > CADDYW01 > CADDYW01. The sequence continues at coordinate 138,444 of CADDYW010000001.1, forward strand.
GGTCGGGTATCGTCTGAGCGTAGCGCGAAAGCTGGAGATTTGCCGCGATCCGAAGCTGCAGCACCGTCCGCTCACGCGGGACCTCCGCCAGGACAGTCGTCAGGCGGTCCACCGCGCCTTCGTAATCGCCGGTGGAGTAGAGACGAAGCGCCTCGTCGAAGTCGCGTTGCCAGCGAATCACCGTCGGCGACCGCGGCGATGACTGGCCCAGCGCGATACCCGGGGCTCCTACCATGCCCGCCGATCCGATCAGCACGGCCGTGACCAGCACCGCACAGGCGGCGAGTGTCAGACGCGCGCAGCGACGGCGACGATCGGCCCCAAACGGCAGAAGCCAGCGTCTGCCAACGTCGCGAGCACATCGCGCTAGGCGAGCTTGGAGTAGCATTCCCGTTCCACCGCCAAGCGCGCCCGTGTAATGTCCCCACGGTGAGATCGGTTGCACAGCGATGGCCTTCGTGCCTGCCAAGGGCAGCCTTCGCCGTGCCGAGCGTCGCCAGAGCCAGCCAACCACGATCGGAACGCCGTAGATCAGGATCACTCTGCTTCCGTATAGCCAGTCCAGGAATGGTGGGGGGTTGATGCTGGGCTGGGCGTTCAGCAGACCGGTTGTCAGCGTCATCGCAATGCCAATCGTGGCGAGCGTACTCTCCGGAACGATCGCGGCGAAGGGCAGAACCCAGATCATGTACCACGGCCAGAACCAGCTCTGAACAGCAAGAAGGTAGACAACGAGCACCGACGCCGAGATCCGTGCAAGGGCCAGACGGCTCCGAGCCTGGCGCGTGATCCGGCGCAGAGATACGCAATACCACGGACAGAAGATCGCGAGTGACCCCACCCGCACGAGTGCGTTCGCCTTCTGAGCGATTGGATCCTGACTTACCCCGGCTAAGACGGCCGCAGTGGTTCCCGGAACGACCGACGACGACGGGACCGGGATCGGATGAACGAGGTTTGCCCGGATGAACCCAAAACGCCCGAGCTTGGGCTCGTACACGTGAACCCACGACGACGCCTCCGGCTCGACTACGAGCAAGGGGCTATTCGGCGGAAGAACTATCCCCATCCCGTGCTGCTCATCCGGCACGGTCCAGAGGATCGCGGACGGCAGCGAGCCGATCCAGTGGCCGTCATAGTGCATCGGGAGATCGGTGAGGGCTGGGGATTCGCCAAGCAGGAGGCGAACCTCGCGGAAGACCAGCTCGCCAGGTGAGTTCGTGTAGGCAAGCGAGTTCGAGCCGAACTCGACGACGCTGAAGGTCGATGGGCCAGCGTAGATGGGCGCGAAGGCGATGGTGGACAGCAGCACACCCGTTGCCGCCGAACGCAACAGGATTCTCCACGGCGACTCGCCAGTCTCTTTCCACCACGCGATCATGAACAGTGGAACCAGAATGATCGCAACGTACTTGACCAGAGCTGCCATGACCAGGGAAGCTATCGACGCGGTTCGACACCTTCGGCACCAGAGCCAGAGGCTCGCGATGAGGAAGAAGGCCATGAGAATGTCATTATGCCCGGCCTCTGCCGTCTCGATCAGGAGAAGCGGGTTCCACGCGTAGAGAACGGTCGCCAGAACGCGGCGTTCGCGATTGAGCTCTCCAAGCGTCGCCCACATCAGCATGGTCCCGACGTGGGCTGGCACGATGACAAAGGTTTTCAGGATCAGGAGAGTGATCCCGACGCGAGAACCGGCGATTAGCGGCGCGAGCGAGCTGAGGTAGGTCCAGAGTGGTCCGTAATTGGATGGCTGATCCTTCCAGAAGATTGCCGAGAACAACGGATCGTAGGGGTAATCGCGGGGAACGGCGATGTACGGGTTATCGTGGTACCAGGCAAAGATGTGGGTGTAGAACGAGTAGCTGAAGATATCCTGCGACGACAGATAGGGCTGGACCACGAGCCAGGCACTGATAGCCGCCTGGACTGCCAGGATCACGGCAAGGTCGCGCCGTCGGCCACTTCTCCGCGTGATCGCCCAGCGGGCCCCAACCGCGTAACCGCAGAAGCTGAGGAGGAGAGCAGCCGTAAAGGTGAATCCTGCCAGTGCGAGCCAGTTGGATCGTGGGGTGAGAAGCGCCAGGACGGGCTGGTACAGGTGATCATCGAGCCAGTAGGCCGGACCGCCGATTCGGGACGGGTACCAATCAAGCGCGGCGCCAGCGATCACCGTGAGGACGATGCCAAGACCGAGAAGTAGAGCACCTATCACGCCTCTCGGACTGGCAACTCGCGTTCCAGCTCAAGCTCAAGCTTCAGTCGCTGACCTCGACCACCGTCGCACCCTCGTCCACGAGATCAACGACTCTCGCTCGGCCGGCGACGCCGTTCGCCTCCGCTGCTCGGTTAAAGGCGGAGGCCACCGCGTCGCCATCACCCTGGACCAACGCCATCAACGCCGAGCCGGCGCCAGAGAGCCAGACGCCAAGAGCTCCGGCGTTCAGCGCGGCTTCGAATAGCCGCGGCATCGCGGGAAAGAGCACCTGCCGGTACGGCTGGTGGAGACGATCCTGGGTTGCCGTGCGTAGAAGGTCCAATCGGCCGGTCGTTATCGCCGCGACGAAGAGCGCCGACCGTCCCACGTTGAAGACCGCATCCTGGAAAGACACCTTCGCGGGCAGGCGGCGACGTGCCTCACGTGTCGAGATGGTGAAGCCGGGCAGAAACAGAACGCCCCGTACATCGCGTGGAGTGGGGAGCTTTACCGTCGACAGCACACCATCCCCCACGACTGAGAGGACGAGCCCACCGAGCATGGCAGGCGCGACGTTATCCGGGTGCCCCTCGAGCGAGTACGCCAGCCGCAGTAGCTCGTCGCGGCTCAAGGGCTCGCCCGCGAGAAGATTCGCCGTGAGGAGACCGCCGACGATCGCCGTCGACGAGCTGCCAAGCCCGCCGGTCATCGGGATGCGGTTCGTCAGGCGGAGGGAGAAGGGCGGGGTCGTCCGCCCGATCACCTCGAAAAACCGGGAGATCGTTCGGGCCACGAGATTCGCCCGATCACGGGGAAGGATATCCGCTCCCTCGCCAACGATCTCGATGCGAAATGGCCCGCCCGGAATGAGTGCCACGTCGTTGTACAGATCGATCGCCAGCCCCAGGCAATCGAATCCAGCGCCGAGGTTAGCTGACGTGGCAGGGACGCGCGCCAGAATCATCGCTCTACGCGAATGAAGGCCGATGTTTCGCGAACCACGTCGAGGGTTCCGATCTCCGTCAGTGCAGTGGCCATGCGGCGCTCGGCGGCGAGGTGCGTCATGATGACGATCTCCGCGACGCCCGCAGTCTCGTCGGTCTCGTGCTGCATGACCGAGGCAATACTGATCTCGTTGTCGCCCAGGACCCGCGCGATCGCCGCCAGCACGCCCGGTCGATCCGCGACCTGGAGACGGATGTAGAACCGCGATTGCGTGTCGCCGAAGTCGACGACGGGCAGGCGATGCTGGACGATATCCACCCGGTCGATCACGTTTCGCTGGAGGTTATGCGCCACCGCGCAGAGGTCCGCGACCACCGCGGAAGCAGTCGGGCGGGCACCGGCTCCGCGCCCGTACAGCATGAACTTGTCGACCTGATCGCCATCGATCAGAACCGCGTTGAAGACGCCCTTGACGCTCGCCAGGTGGTGCGTCGTCGGGATTAACGTCGGGCGAACTGACGCTGCGATACCATTCGGACCGGCGTCCGCCGCGGCCAGCAGCTTGATCACGTATCCCATTCCAGCCGCGTACTGGAAGTCCTTCTGCGATAGCCGCTGGATTCCAAAGTGCTCGATCTGGCTGGGCCGTACGTTTGTCCGGAAGGCAAGCGTGCTCAGGATCGCCAGCTTATACGTCGCGTCGGTCCCATCCACGTCATTGGTGGGATCGGCCTCGGCATACCCGAGACGCTGTGCTTCGCGGAGTGCGTCCTCGTAGCCGTGGCCTTGCTCCATCGCCGTCAGAATGAAGTTGGTCGTACCGTTGATGATGGCCCGCAGACTCGTGATCTCATTTGCGATCAGGTCATGTCGCAGAACCGCGATCACCGGGATGCCCCCGCCGACGCTCGCTTCGAAGAACAGGTTGACGTTCGAGCGGTTGGCCAGATCGAGCAGCTCCGAGCCGTGCTTGGCGACGACCTCTTTATTCGCCGTCACGACGTGCTTGCCCCGTCGGAGAGCCCCGGCGATATATTCGACGGCGGGAGTTTCTCCGCCGATGAGCTCGACGACGATGTCGATCGACGGGTCGTCGAGGATGGAAGCGGCATCCGTTGTCAGAAGCGACCGGTCGATCGGGACCGGTCGGGGGCGCAGGGGATCGCGAACCAGAATGCGACGAATCGCGAAGCGAGCTCCGACTGATCGTGCGATCTGATCGCCGCGCCGAGCCAGCAGGTCGATCGTGCCCGATCCGACGACTCCCGCGCCAAGCAATCCAATATTGATCTCTTTGATCTCCTCACCCTCGTGCAAGCACTCGCACGCGTACCGCATCCGCGCCCGACGGAGAGGCCTCCGGACCAATCGCCCGGACGCGGATCCGGATCGCTTGGCGAGCGACGCCTTTTATGTCCGTGGTGGTGAACCGACGCTCAACGCGTGATCGGTGCGCGACGGGCACGTGGGAGTGCCCGCGATAGGGCGGCGAGGATTTCATCCACGTCGCTCTCGTTGATCCAGCCAAGATGCCCGATTCGGAACATCTTTCCGGCAAGCGGACCCTGCCCGCCGGCCAGCACGACGCCCTCGGAGCGCAGCACCTGCAAAAGCTGCGATACGTCGAGATCATCCGGAATCTTGACCGCCGTCACCGTATCGGAGGCGTGCGCCTCGTCGGCAAACAGATCGAGTCCCAGATCCTTGACGCCGCGACGTGTCCTTTCGGCACACCGGTGGTGACGGGCGAAGATGTTGCTCATTCCCTCGCGTTCCATCAGTCCCAGCGCCACGTCGAGCGCAAAAAGTATAGACACAGCCGGTGTCGCGGGCGTCTGACCTCGCTCCAGCGATGCTCGTGCCTTGCCAAGATCCCAGTAGAAACGCGGCATGCGCGCTAGCTTGTAGGCATCCCACGCGCGTGGACTGATGCTCACCATCGCCAGCCCTGGAGGAACCATCCAGCCCTTCTGCGACCCGGCCAGGACCAGATCGCACCCCCACGCGTCTGTCTTGAGATCGATCGAGCCGACCGAGCTGATTCCGTCCACGATCAGCAAAGACTCCGTCTCACGGACGACTCGGGCGATTGCCTCGAGATCGTTTGTCACTCCCGTGGACGTTTCATTGTGCGTGACCAGAACGGCTCTGAACGGTCCGCTCGTCTTCAGCATTCGCAAGACCGCCTCGGGGTCGGCCGCCTTCCCCGGGGTGAACGACAGGGGCACCACCTCCGCCCCGTATGCACGCGCAATCTCGGCAAATCTGTCGCCAAAGACGCCAACGGAGACGGCAAGGATACGGTCGCCCGGAGATAGTGTATTCACAATCGCCGCTTCGAGGGCCCCGGTCCCGCTCGCGGTGAGCAGAATCAGATCATTCGTCGTTTGAAAGAACGTTTTCAGGCGGGCCGTGACACGGCCAATCAGCTCGGCGAACTCTGGCCCGCGATGATTGATCATCTGACGGCCCAGCGCCTCTCGCACGGCATCGGGGAGAGGTGTTGGGCCAGGAATGCGAAGCTGCACCATTTCCTCCAATGGGTCCGGCCACCAGATCAACCGATCAGCGACCGCCGTCATTGTACCATGCCCACGCGGACGTCAGGTGCAGCCTCCACTCCCGTGTACCGCTCGGGGCGCGCAGTGGACACGGCTCCTCCTCACCGATGGTGAACCGCCTGCACGCTACGGCCCCGCGTTTCGCGTTCCTCGCCCAAGCCGCGCGCGGCGTAGCTTTACCTTCAGGACCTGCCACTGCTCGCGAATCGATTGGACCTCGGTACGCGTTGGCGGACGTGGACCGTACCGCGCTTCTACGAACGCATCGGTCAGGCGGTCGAGCTCCGGATCCACGATCGGGAGGCTCTCGCGAAGCACGGAGCGGTATTCCAGTGGTGTAACCCCCGGCCGTCGCGGATGGCCGAGTTGGCCCGCGCGCTCGCAGACCGATAGGTAGAAGTATTCGACGAGCTCGCGCGGGCCGAGCTTCGACAGCGAGACGAACGAGAACGCCCGTGGCGCCACGGCTGGAGCCTGCCGGAACATCCGGGGCACCGCGCTGGCCACTGCTCGTCCAACCTCTTTTCCCATCCGCCCGACAAGCCTCAGCAGCCCCAGGATCAATCGGAATGGTAAGCGGGCGAGCCCCAGAGCCAGCAGAAGGGGGAGGCGTAAAAACCGCGGCTGCCGCTTTCCCCACATCACACGCAGTGAGTACCCCACGATTCCCAACGCGATGAGCCAGAATACGAGAGAGCGCAGCGTATCCAGCGACGAGGACCCGGTCGGCGTCGGGGTGACCTGTGGGAGGCGCGGGGGCAGCGCCGGCGCCGCCTGCTCGGCGGCGCCTCCGGTGCGCGGTAGAAGGTGGGCGAGCAGATACATCAGATAAAAGAGCGCCGCAGCCGTGTAGGTCAGCACGTCCAGGACAAGGGACAGAAGATAGCTGGCGATCTGTCCGAGCGTGACACTGTAGCTTGTCGGAAGAACCACCGCGATAATCGACGCGAGCACGACGAGACCAAGGACCGAGGCGACCCAGCGGGTGGCCAGCTCTCCGGGGATGGTGAGACGATCTAGCAGCCAGATCGTTCGTTGCCGAACGAAGTGCGCCTCGCCAATGAGCAGGAGACCGAGGATAAAGTAGAGCAGGACGTTGGCAAGCACCAGATGTAGCGAGGGACGCTGGAACGCGAAAAGCTGCCCCAGCGCGTCGAAGCTGAGAAACTGCGCGGTGCCGATCGACGCGAGCGCCGACAGCAAGACCAGAATCACGCCTCCCCAGGTATAGAACTGCCCGAGCTTGCGAAGCGGTTCGGAGTGATCGTACGAGCGCCAGTTATCTTCGTAGAGATCCTGGAACCGGCCGTCGGTCCGCTCCACGATCTCGCCTTCCTGGACGCGAAGCTGGTTCAGGCACTGGGTGCAACTGAAGACAATCGACCAGATAGCCAGGAGGATGATCGCGTCAAACACGAACGCTGTCGAGAAGAACGTTCCCGGATCGCTCCACCAGTCGGCGATGTCGCGGGAGAGGGAGGCCGTGGGATCGTCGATGTAGGGAAGGAACCTGAGGAGCACGATTGGCGGGACCAGGAGCACCAGCCATTCTTTGAAGAGGAACACCGACCGTGTGAGCCGCCTCGAGTAGAGGAATGCCTCGACGCCGACGAGCACCGATAGCGCGACGAGGAACCTCGTCTGCCAGGAGGGAACGATCGCCTGCCCGAACGATACGATGCCGATAACAAAGCAGGTCGTCGCCCCGATCAGCGCCGCCGGTTCGAAGACCGCCTCGGCCCAGGTCCCTGTATCCACCTGACGTTCCGGATAGAAATCAGGCGGCAGGAGCAGATCCCCGAGTGATCGCTTTCGCGATGCGCGGGGGGCAGGATCAGATTGCAGCCTGGATGTGACGTCGCCAGATGTCGACATCTTCCTCTCGCCACACGCGATATGCCTGAAACCCGAGCTTCAGTGCGCGCTGGTGCGCCACCTCGTACACCTCGGGACTAGGATAATCGACGTACACGAAGACCACGTTGAAACCGGACCGCTGCAGGATGAGCGCACTGTCGAGGAGCTCTTCGGTCTCCCGCGGAGTAATGACGATCAGCGTTGCACCCCAGGGTAGGCGCTTGATTTCTTCGCGTACGAGGGCCCAGAATGGCCGATCGCTGACGATTGTCAGGCGTCCGAGCAGCTCCAGGATCGACGTGAGCTGGGCGCGCCCCTTCCGAGGCAGGTAGCCGGTGAGGCCAGCACCTCCCGTTTCGGCGGGATCGACACCATTGGTGAGCAGCCCGACCTCCTGGCGAAGGCCGGCCAGATGGTTGGCGAGGCTCGCTGCCACCACGATAGCCATCTCGGTTGCACCGTACGCGTACTGGCGCGTGTACTCGGCCGAGTTGACGTTCAGGAGAATGACAGTCTCAAGAGTCATCGCGGGCTCGAGCTTTTTGACCTGGAGGCGGCCGGCGCTCGCTGATACTTTCCAGTTGATCTTCCGCAGGCTGTCTCCCGACAGGTAATCGCGTACACCCACCACCCGTGCGGGATCCTCGTAGAGCATCTGTTTCGTCCGGAGGTGGCCGAACGGCGACTTCGACGGTAAGCCGAGCTCGTCGATCGGGAGAATCTTGGGGTAAACGGTAAGGTGGGCCCCTTCGGAAAAGTCCTGCTGGCGATGGCTCAGCCCGAAGACGTCGCCGAGCTGGACGGTAAGCGGGCCCACCTCGTACCATCCCCGCTGGCGGCAGTACAGCTCATACGAGAATCGGCGGGTCTCCCGTGGCTGAAGCGATACGAGCGCTCGATAGAATGGCGGAGTTACCAGGGCCAGCGGAAGCCGGTCGTGAAGCTGCAGCCAGGGAATCGGTAGCCATCCACGGTTCTCGATCTCGAGCGTAACCTCCACGACGTCCCCGAAAAGCGCTCGCTCCTGACAGCGGCGGCGAAAGCGCAGGTCATTCAGGCTCCGCTGGCTCCACAGAGTCGCCAGCACGTAGAGGCCGAAGAGAACGTACGAAACGTTGTAGATGAAGCTGATCTTGAACAGCGACGCGAGCACGAACAGGATCAGCGCCGCCGCGATGACGCTGAACACGGCTTACCGTCGAACCGATGCCACCGGCACCGGTGCCGCCTCTAGGATACTCGACAATATCTCCGTGGCGGATCTCCCCCGCAGCTGACTCTCTGGCTTGACGATGAGACGATGGGCGAGTGCGAAGGGCGCGAGATACTTCACGTCGTCTGGAACCACAAAGTCGCGGCCGCGGATGGCCGCCAGCGCCTGAGCGGCGCGGAAGAGCGCCAGCGACCCTCGAGGACTTGCTCCGAGCGCGATGTCCGGGTGGGAACGGGTCGCGCGCACGAGATGGAGTACGTAGTCGTAGATAGAGTCGTCGACGTGGACGTCCGCGATCGCGCCCTGCAGTGCGAGGAGGTCGGACGCGTCGACAACCTGCTCGAGTCGGTCGATGGGATGGCCGTGCCTGAGGTTCACGATAATGCGTCGTTCATCGTCCCACTCAGGATAACCGATGCTCAGCCGAAGCAAGAAGCGGTCGAGCTGGGCCTCCGGCAGGGGGAACGTCCCTTCGAACTCGACCGGGTTCTGCGTCGCGAGCACCAGAAACGGCCGCGGCAGCGGGCGAGCGACGCCGTCGACCGAGATCTGCCGTTCTCCCATGCACTCGAGCAAGCTCGACTGGGTGCGCGGGGTCGCTCGGTTCACCTCATCCGCGAGCAGGATGTTGGCGAACGCCGGGCCCGGCCGAAACTCGAAATCTTGGGACTTCTGGTTGAACACGGAGACACCGGTCACGTCGTTCGGAAGCAGATCGGGCGTAAACTGGATACGACGGAATACGCAGCCGAGAGACGCCGCGAGTGATCGGGCAAGCATCGTCTTTCCGACGCCGGGAACGTCCTCCAGCAGGATATGCCCTTCGCAGAGGAGTGCGACGACGGTCAGCTCAATCACCGCCCGCTTGCCCACGATGACCTTTTCGACATTCTCGATGATAGTCTCTGCCAGGTTCCGGACTGATGCGACCACCTTGACCCCCTCCCCAGCCTTGTCCTATCATGTAGGCGACATGCGCGGCGTCACGACAAGAGAGATGTTCGGCTCACTCGCCGGGAAAACTACCCGGCCAGCAGGCAGGTATGGTCGTCCTGAGCTGCTCTCCTAATCTCACCAAGGGCAAGTGTACTGACTTTTGAGGACCAACACAATCGCCTCTTCACCTCGGATCCTTGTCGCCGATCCAATCGCCGCAGACGGGCTTCACGCTCTCCAGGAGTACGGCGACGTCGTTTTACGCCAGGATCTGTCCGCGGAACAGATCGACGACGTTCTGGCTGATTGTGTCGCGCTGATCGTTCGCAGTCAGACGCGCGTCACGCGCGACATGATCGACGCTGCGCCGAAGCTGCGGGTCATCGGGCGGGCTGGGATCGGAACCGACAACATCGACGTCGAGGCGGCGAGTCGGCGGGGAATTGTCGTCGTCAACGCTCCGACGGCGGTGGTGGTAGCGGCCGCCGAGCACACGATGGCCCTGATTCTCGCTCTGTTCCGCCGCATCCCCCAGGCCCACCAGTCCGTCGCTCAGGGCCTCTGGGAGCGCAATAAGTTTGTTGGGACCGAGCTTCGAGGCAAGACCGTTGGCATCGTCGGATTGGGGAACATCGGGACCGAGGTTGCGCGGCGCCTGGCCGCGTTTGACGTGAGGCTGGTTGGCAGCGACCCTTACGTCACCGCCGAGTACGCCTCACGCCTTGGCATCGAGCTGATGACGCTCGACGAGCTTCTCGCCGTCGCTGATCTGATCTCGATTCACGTGCCTTTGACCCCGTCGACCAGAAATCTGCTGGGGATGGCGCAGCTTCGCCGGGTGAAACCGGGGGCATACCTCGTCAACTGCGCGCGCGGCGGAGTCGTGGACGAACGAGCCCTGCTCCAGGCTCTCGACGAGGGGCGGGTTGCGGGCGCGGCGCTGGACGTCTTCGCCGAGGAGCCTCCGACGAATCGTGCGCTCCTCGAGCACAGCCGCGTGGTTCTCACGCCACATCTTGGAGCCTCGACCCAGGAGGCACAGGTAGCGGCATCGCTTGAGGTGGCGCAGCAGGTCATCGCGGTCATGGAGGGACGACCGGTCCGCTACGCAGTCAACGCGCCCGCGATCTTGCCTGAAAGTCTGGCCGCGCTCGGTCCGTACGTCACGCTAGGCGAAAAGCTCGGCTTCCTGATGGCGCAGCTGCTCGACCACCCGGTGCGCTCGCTGGAGATTACCTACGCGGGGCAGGTCGCCGAGCTGGACACGACGGCCGTCAAGTCCGCAGTCGTGAAAGGCCTCCTCCAGACCGCGATCCCGGATCACGTCAATCTCGTGAATGCGCTGCTCCTCGCCCAGAGCCGAGGGCTCCAGATCGTCGAATCGCGCTGCTCCAGCTCACAGGAGAACTTCGCAAACCTCATCTCGCTGCGCGTCGACGGCCAGGGCGGCTTCGTCCAGGAGCTCGCGGGGGCCGCAGTCAACCAGGAGCCGCACCTGGTTCGCGTCGACCGCTACCGCGTCGACGTTATCCTCAACGGCGGCTACTACTTCTTTGCCCACCACACTGACCGCCCCGGGGTTGTCGGAAAGATCGGCACACTTCTTGGCGCTGGCGACGTCAACATCTCGTCCATGCAGGTCGGGCGTTTGGAGCGCCGTGGCGAAGCCATGATGATTCTCGTCGTGGACGATCCAATTGACGAGCAGCTCTATCAGCGCCTGCTGAATGAGACACCGATCCGGGCAGCCAGGCTCGTTCAGCTTTGAGGCGATTGTCCTACTGGCTGCGGGAATTCTGGGCGCGACCGACGGCAACCCGGGCCATCGTCATCGTCCTGTTCCTTGGAATCTCCGGCCTGTACTGCATGGGCATCGCCACTCTGCTGGCGACCGGGCGCCCGCGGCTCGACCCGACTCCGACGGCGACACCGGGTATCGCACCGTCCGAGACGCCGACCGAAGCTCCAGGCAGCGTTCCAACAGAAGTGGAGTCGCCGACGCCATTTCCTGTCGTCGAGGACACGTCGCCCACGCCACTCCCGACCGTGACCGACACCCCGACGATCGAACCATCCGATACCCCTTCGCCGCTGCCAACGCGAACTCCGACCCGTCGGCCAACTCCCCGCCCTTCTCCAACTGCGACCGCGCGGCGCACCGCCACGCCGTCTCCCACGGCCACGTCCAGCGCGACGCCACGCGCAACTGCGAGCGTAACTCCGACGAGGAGCACGTCGACCGCCACGCCAACCGCAACCAGGACCGCGACCCAGACCCCCACGGCGACGCCAGCGCCCGTCACGGCGACCGCCACGTCCACGCCCACGATCAGCCATACCCCGACGCAAACGCCCACGGCGTCGCCCACCCTGTCTCCACGCGCGACCAGTTCGGTGGAATCGACGCCGACCGTGACCCCGATCCCGGCATCTGCCACGGCCACGCTTTCCGCGGTCGGAACTGCTGCTGGGACGCCCGTGGCTGGTTTGCGGAACAACGGTTAACTGTGTATACTCTCCAGCGTGGATAAGCCATTGCTATCGGTTGACGACGTTCGTGCGAATCCCGTCGTTCACAAGCTGGTCAAAGTCGCCGACGAGCACTTGAGCGCCCAGGGGTACACCGAGCATGGACAGCGGCACGCCAACCTGGTATCGCACATCGCGGGCAATATTCTCGCTCGGCTTGGGTACGCTCCGAGAACCGTCGAGCTGGCACAGATTGCCGGCTACCTTCACGACATCGGAAATGTCGCGAATCGTCAGGACCACGCGACCGCGGGCGCGACCATCGCCTTGAACGTGCTTCTGCAGATGGGCATGGATCCGGAGGAGGCGGCCATCGTGGCTGGAGCCGTCGGAAACCACGAGGAAAGGCTGGGAGAGCCCATCAGTCCGGTATCGGCTGCCGTGATCATCGCGGATAAGTCCGACGTCCACCGAACACGCGTGCGCAACCCGAACCCCGCGTTGTTCGACATCCACGACCGTGTCAATGACGCGGCACAGCACAGCTTCGTCCGAATCGATCCGGAGCGACGGCTGGTCATCCTGGAGCTGACCATCGATCAGGCGAAGGCTTCGGTCGTCGACTATTTCGAGATTTTCCTGTCGCGAATGCTCTTCATCCGCAAGTCGGCGCAGTTTCTGGGCTGCGGTTTTCAGCTGTTCATCAACCGAACCCAGATGCTCTAGAAGCACGGAATCCACCGGTGAAACTGCTCAGGTACCTCGCCGTCGATGGGCCGCGCTATGGCGTGCTCGAGGGTTCATCGATCTACGCGCTCGAGGGGGACCCATTCGCATCCCACGGCGTCGGAGGCGTGGTTGGAACGCTTCGTGACATTCGCCTGCTCCCACCCTGCATCCCAACGAAGGTTATCGCCGTCGGGCTCAATTATGCTCATCCTGCTGAGGACGGACTTCCCGCTCTGCCTGAAGAGCCGATCCTCTCGTTCAAGCCTCCATCGTCTCTGATCGGCTCGGGCTCGCCGATCATCTGGCCACGCGCCTCCACCCGTATCGACTTCGAGGGCGAGCTGGCGATCGTCATCGGCAAGACCGCGCGAAAGATTGCGCCGCAGGATGCCCCGCAGTACATCTTCGGCGTAACCTGCGCAAACGATGTAACGGCTCGCGATATCCAGCGCCGCGAGGGCCAGTGGGCGAAAGCGAAAGGTTTCGATACATTCTGTCCGCTCGGCCCGTGGATCGACACGACCGCGGATCCGTCGTCGTGCCATCTGATCGTGCGAATCAATCAGGAGGTTCGTCAGTCGGCTTCGACATCGCTCCTCCACTTCGGTCCGTCGCGTCTCGTGAGCTATCTGTCGCGGATCATGACCCTGAATCCCGGCGACGTGATCCTCACGGGAACTCCGACGGGAGCGGGGCCGCTCAAGGTCGGCGACGTGGTCGAAGTCGAGATCGAAGGCGTTGGCGTCCTGTGGAACCCTGTCGTAGCGGAAGATTGCGGCGAGAAGGACTCGAGCCGCGCCGCGGAGACGTCACCGTCGTGACTGCCTGCTGGATGCCTGGATTCTGTGCCCACACCGGGCCGGACCGATGACCGACTGGCGCTGCCGGTGTGCGCCGATGACCGGGGCAGCGTGCCCCGCCTCACGGTAGCTCCGGCGACGCGGCTGCGGGCGGGATCAACCCCGCCTGCTTGGCGAGATCGCCGCCCAGGATCCCGACGACGCTGCCCTTCGGAGGCATGCCGGGGACGTCCTCCACCCAGAGTTGTAGCGAGATCCGCTGGAACCGCTGGACGATGAAGGGTCCGCTCTTGCGGGGTAGGGACGAGGGAAGTCCGTACAGCTGAATCGACCGTCCGGCGTCCCAGGAGCTGATCGCCGCCGGGTTTGGATTGGCATAGAACGCCGCGGCGATGGCGGGATTGATCAGCCAACCGAGGCGGATCTGCCGTGCGCGGTTCCAGTCGCCTCCCGATCCATCATCTCTGATGGGCAGCGGTATGCCCATCGCATCGAGCCGTGAATCCCAGCCGATGTCGCTGAGCTGCTCAAAGGTGTTTGCCAGGACTGCCACCCCGAGTTCCGGGCGCCACTGGAGAATGCCTCGCTGGAATGCCTGGTAGGTGAATCCATCCCCCCCGACGTAGCGCCGGCTGGAGGGATAGCCCAGTGTTGCCACGCCCCCGAGCCGCCGAAACTCCGTCCAGAAGCGTGCTTCGGCGTCGTCAGTCACCCGATAGCCCAGACCACTACCGCCGCCGGTCTCGGAAAAGAACCAGCCCCCCGGAATGGCAAAATCTGCCTTGGTTGTACCGCGGAGTGCGTCCCAGATGCCTGGAGGCTCCTGGCCGAGCCGCCAGAAGGCAACCCCGACATCCCCCTCTTCCTCGGCCAGCGCGATCTTCTGACGGATCGTGGCCACGTTCTCGAACCAGATCTGATGATCCTGGTCATTGAGTCGATAGCGATAGGAGACGCTCGCGTTCGCCGTATCGACGTCGACGCTACCACCGTTCTGATCGATCATCCGGGATGTCTGAGAGTATCGAAGCGTACTGGCGCGGCCAGGCCGCGTGAGGTTCCAATCGTATCCCCACACCCCGATGCCGAGCACCAGGTGATCCGACGGAATCCGAGTGTGCGCGTACTCGCTGACCTGGCGGATCCACGGCAGCGGCGAGATTGGCCCCGGCTGGGTACTCGAGGCCGTCCGGTAGCCGTATGCCATCAAGATGACCCGGTCGGCCACGACAGCGACCGCGCGATAATCGAATGCGCCGGCCCAGCCGGTCGTCAGGTCGCCGGACGTCGCGGGAACAGCAACGGCGAGCATCTTCGCCTGCTGGTGAAGAGCAGCAGCCAGATCCTGCACGAAGGACGTCAGAGCCTGACGATCGGCTGGGAGAACCCCTTCTAGATCGAGGGTAATTCCATCATAGCCGTGACGAGCCGTCGCCGTGACGATGCGACCGACCACCTGCTTCCGGATATCGGCGTTGGAGAGCACCGGCGAAAGATCGGCATAGCGCACGCGGTTCTGTACCAGAGGGAGCAGACGCTTCTTATCCTTCACGATCAGCGCATCGATCGCCGGATCGTCGCTGTCGACGAGTGTGCCATCCCCTTCGATCCCAAAGTAATTCGGGACCACGACGTCGATCTGACTCAGGTGCTGGATGAGCGACGTACGCGACTCGGGGTCGTAGCTCACGTAGAATGCCCAGTACTCGTGCGCCGTCGCGCCCTCGGCAACCGCGGGCTGATCTGCTGACTGGTAAAACAAAAGGAGAACAGAAGCAGTCGCAATCAGCAAGCGCAGACGCCGGCCCACGGTCTCCGACCTCCCTGATCATTACCGGACCAGTATAGTCGAGTACCGGGACTGGGCACATTTTGAGGGAATAAAAAAACCAAGGGATCGAGGCCATTCACCAAACCTCGCCCCTCGGCGCCAGAGTGAGATAAGTAATGAACCCGACCGCGCGACGTAATCGTCGAGGATCAGGCGTTGAAAGTATCGCTCCCGAGCGTATGATCGGGAAGGCTGTGTGGACGAACTCTCGCGGTCGTCAGTAAGAGGTGGACAGAGGGCGCGGTCACTGCCCACCTCAAACCGCTGGATTGTTCATCCGTCTTAGATATTAGGAGGTCGAGGAGAGAAAGTATGTCAGGGAACCCATGCAACTTTTGTAGGGCTTTACCTGACGCGGCAAGCGACTATGCTAAACTAGCTCCGAGGTGAGACGTGCCCACCGTGGACTCACCGCAGAGCCGCGGGCACGATCGAGGGAGGCACGAGACGCTGCCCCAACGCCTGCGCGTCGCGAGCGAGCCGGCCGAGTTTATCGCTTGACGGTCCACGCGCGACAATCGCGGTCCACCGCCGACATCAGGAGGTCGTTCACTCGATGGCAATCGGTCAATCAGTTCTCACGTCGCGAGATCGGGCGGTCCTGGCCGAGCTGGAAGCACTCGTGCGAGAGACCTACCAGCTATGGGACCAGGTTTGGGTTGGGTTCTCGTGGCGCAACTATACATTCGATCACGTTATGCGCGTTCGAAACCTCGCCCGAACGATCGCGGGGCACGAAGGTGGCGATCTACGAGTTCTTGAATTCGCAGCGACCCTGCACGACATCACCAAGTCGTACGATGGCGAGATCTTGATGCGTGACGGAAAGCGCGTCCTCGACGCCGACGGCTTCTGGATCAACGAGAAGATACCCCCGGCGCGCCAGAATCGGGTCACCATACTTTATGAGCAGCTTGGACTCTCGGAAACGGTCCACCATTACTCCGGCAGTCAGATTGCCCGTGCACTTCTGCAAGAGTACGGTTACGACGAGAACTTCTGCGCCGCGACCCGCGAGATCATTCTCGCGCACCTGAAGCCGCTTCCGACGTCGACACCGGCCGCCCTCGCACTGTACGATGCCGACACGATCGACGCGAATATCGGCCTACCCGCGTTTTACCGCAATGTGCGCATCACACTGCACCGAATGGAGCAGGATTTCGCTCGACGCGGCGAGAGTTTGGACGAACACCTGGCTCATCACCTGCGCGAGTTTCTCAGCTCCTACCTGCAGGAAAGGATCGTGCCGTGGATCGACGGGAAACGCACTGACTTCCTCGGACGGCTCACCACGGGATCAGGTCGCGCGATCGCCGAAGATCGGCTTCGAAGCCTCGTCGAGGATGTCCAGGCGATCATCGACGAGCTGACAGACTACGATTCACAGATCGAGCGCGGTCGCCTCGCGATCGTTCGGCGATTTGTCGAGCAGCGCGTGAATCCGTCGCTCACGGAAGAGATCGACTACCTGGCGACTGAGTGGGCGCAGCAGGTGTCTCCGACGCCGGGCGCGCTCGCCCTGATCGATCGGTACCGAGAGGAGATCGCAGGCGAGCGATAGTCCACCATGAAGGGCCCGCGGGGAATTACCCGGCCAGGGACGCGACCTGTTCGAGTGCTCGTTTGACCAGCGCCTGCGAAAGACGGACCTTGTACCCGTTCATCGACAATGGCCGAGCGCCGTCAGTAGCCGCGGCACTTGCTCGCGCGATAGTCTGCCGATCGAGCGGCCGCCCGAGCAGCTCTCGCTGCGCAGCCGGGGCCCGCCAGGGCACCGGTGCCACGCCTCCGAGTACGATGCTCGCCGACCCGACGCGTCCACTGTGCACCGAGATGACGCACGCGACGCTGGCGAGGGCAAACGCGAAGTCCGCCCGATCCATTGCCTTGAGGAAGACACCGCGTTCCTCGGCAGTGGGCAACGGGATCTCGACAAGACTCAGGATCTCATCTTGTCTCAGGCAGGTGAGCGAGCGATGTCCATCCACGGGACGCGTGAAGAACTGGTCGATTGAGATTGTCCTTTCGCCGTCGGGGCCGACGATCGCCGCTCGGGCGTTCAATGCCACCAGCGACGTGGCGGGATCCGACGGGTGGACGGAAAAGCAGGGCCCGCCCCCCAGAATCGCGTGCTGCCGGTTGTCGCCGCTCTCGGCAGGGCAGTGCTCACCACCCTTGAGCCAGCAACGAAATGGTCCGCGAAAGTACCAGCAGCGCGACTCCTGGCACAGACTTCCTCCCAGGGTCGCGGCGCTGCGAATCTGAGGCGACGCGGATTGCTCGATCGCCTCGGCAAGAACCGACGCGTTGCTCCGGACGAGGGGATGTGCCGCGACGTCCTCGAGGCGCGCGAGTGCCCCGATCCGCAGAAAATTATCCTGGACGCTAATCCGGTCGCATCCCGGGACCGTCTTGAGATTGATTAGCCGATCAGGAGCACGTATACCAAGGCGCATCTCTGGAATCAGATCTGTCCCGCCCGCGATCAAACGGGCTTCGGGATCAAAGCCGAGCAGCTCAACTGCTTCGGCCAGGGTGAAAACGTCGACGTGCTCAAACGCGCGCACGGGCCTTCTCCTGTCCGCGTTCTCGACCGAGGGCGTCGAGGATCTTCGCGCGGGTGATTGGCAAGGTCGTGATGCGAACGCCAATTGCATCCGCGACAGCGTTCGCGATCGCCGCGGCACACGGAATGATCGGTGGCTCGCCGAGCCCCTTCACGCCCAGCGTGTTGTCGATCATGTCGATATCTCCGAGGAAGCGTCCATCGATGCGCGGAACGTCGGCGATGGTGGGAATGAGGTAGGTTTCCAGGTTCGGGTTCAGAACCACACCGGTCTGAGGGTCTATCACCAGCTCCTCCGTCAAGCCATAGCCGATCCCTTGCGTCACGCCACCCGCCACCTGGCTCGATGCCTGAAGCGGGCTGATCAGGCGTCCGCAGTCGTGGACGGCAACGTAGCTCACCAGAAATACCGCGCCGGTCTCGAGATCGACCTCCACCTCGACAAAATGGGCGCCGAAGGTCCGAATCGACACGTCTCTGGGATTGGGTGCACGATCGCCCTGTCCGACAATCGAGAACGGGCTTACCCGACCCAGGATCTCCGCGAGAGCGATACGCTGCTCCCCGGCCGGCCCGATGCAGATGTCGCTTTCACGAATCGCGAGCATCTCGACCGGCTGCTTGAGCTCCAGCGCGGCGACCTCCAGCACTGTCTTCTTGACTGACTCTGCCGCGCGCTGGACCGCTGGTCCAACGGACGCGACCGTCTGCGAGCCGGCGCTGGTTGGCGCGTAGGGCCCCGCGGCCGAGTCGCCCTCGCTGACCCGCACGTCAGAGAGGCGGAGTCCGAGCTCCTCCGCGGCAATCTGAGCCAGGGCGGTCTTCGTGCCAGTCCCGATATCCTGCGAGCCAAGGACGACGTCGACGGTTCCATCGGAGCTCATCTTGATCCAGGCGTAGGCTGGCGGTCCGCCACCCCCTCCCCAGATCTGCGTCGCCATCCCCCGCCCGCGGCGTCGGTTCGGATGGCTGGGCGGGGGTTTCGGACGATCCCAGCCGATCACCGCGGCGCCAAGACGATAGGCCTCGTCGAGAGGCTTGGACGAATACTGCTCATTGCGCGCCTGATCGTAATCCACGTAGTTCCGCTCGCGTAGGGTCAGGGGATCGAGATTCAGCTTTCGCGCAAGGAGATCCATCGCCGACTCGAGTGCGAATGAGCCTTCGGTGTAGCCCGGGCCGCGAAAGGCACGGGCCGGCGCGAGGTTCGTGTAGACAGACGTCTCCTCCGTCCTCACGTTGGGACAGCGATAGAGGTCGCGAGACGGCCCGGTCACGCTCATCGCGTGATCGCCGTAGCTCCCGATACCCGCGACAGCGGTGTGCTCGATGAAAGTCAGCGTCCCATCCCGTCGCGCGCCCAGGCGCAGGTGCTGGACCGTGGCCTCACGGTGGCCGGTCGCAGTACTCTCGGAATAGCGATCGAGCGTGAGCTTTACCGGGCGCCCCGTCTCGCGAGCCAGCAGAGCCGGGATCACGACTTCTTCGCCCGCGAACTGCTTACTACCGAATCCTCCTCCGACGGTCGTCGAGATCACACGGATACGATTGCGCGGAATCCGCAGCAGCCTCGAAAGGTCATCCGCGACCGCCGAGATTCCCTGCGTCGACGTCCAGACGGTGAGCTCGTCGTCATCCCATCGGCAGACGGCGCAATGAGGCTCGAAGCACTGATGCAGGACCTCCTGGGTGCGAAACTCGGCCTCCACCACTACCTCTGCCTCGACCTCGCCCTGTCGAAAACTCCCGCGTTGATAGATCCGCGGGTTATGTGGCGCCGAGCGATTCCCACACGGCTGCACAAGGGGAGCACCATTCTGCACGGCAAGCGCCGGGTCCACGGCGAAGGGTAGCTCCTCATAGCTCACGCTGATCTGAGCGAGAGCCTCCGCTGCCACCTCTTCGGACTCGGCTGCCACGGCGGCGACGGCCTGCCCGTAATAGCGCAGGGTGCGATCGAAGAGAGGCTGTCCGTTGGCAAGAATAATCTCAGGTGTACAGCGGTAGCAGATGACCGATCGAGCACCTGGCACCGCCGCGGCACGGCTGGTATCGATCCGCTTGATTCGCGCGTGAGCGTGGGGACTCCGCATCACCCGCGTGAACAGCATCCCCGGCAGAAAGATGTCCTCCGTGTACACCGCGCGACCGGTCACCTTGCCGACCGCGTCGACCCGCGGGACCGCTCGGCCCACCACGGCGAGCTCGGCATTCGACCCCCACGGTGTCGCCTCCTCGCCCGACCAGATCGTGTGGCGCTCATAAACGTGACCTTCGATCTCGACCTGATTTGTCACAACCCGCGTCACTATACGCCTCCAGGTAAATGCCTCGCCAACGACTCTCCTTCTGGCTCATCGTTGCCGACCATTTCCCGTACCCCGATGCTCAGCCAGGTCGCGGAGTGTCTTTCGGTGGCCGCCAGCGACCGCGGGGGCGGCGCGACGTCTGCCCCGGCTGGTCCGGAGCGCCTGACGGACGCGCCGCCAGCGGGCGCGTGTCGGGGGCAGCGGGATCCAGCGATCGGGATGGGTTTGGATCGTGGGTGGACGCGAGGCTCCGAATCGCCTGGACAATATTGGTGTACGTCCCGCACCGACAGAGATTGCCGGCCATCGCGTGGCGAATCTCCTCATCGCTGGGCCGAGGATTGCGGGCGAGCAGCGCCTTTGCCGCCAGCACCTGTCCGGGCGTGCAGAAGCCGCACTGGACCGCATCGAAGCGAATGAATGCCTCCTGGACCGGATCCAGTCGACCATCAGCCGCGAGCCCTTCGATCGTGGTGATCTCGTGCCCCTCGCACTCGAGTGCGAGCGTGATGCACGCGTCGATCGGCCGGCCGTCCAGGAGAACAGTACACGCGCCACACTCTCCAAGATTGCAGACCCGTTTGGTACCGGTCAGGCCGAGGTCGAGTCGAAGAGCGTCAAGCAACGACCGACGCGGATCAAGGCTGAGGTGGTAGACGGACCGATTGATCTGCAGCCGAACCGGGACCGGACCTGGACCGGCCACCGTCACCATCATGGCGCCACCTGCACGTGCTTTATCCATCGCTTCCGCCACCGGTTCATCCTCCATCTGGCGGGGGACCATGCGTACCGACACACGCTTCCGGTCAGGCAATTTAAAGACCACGAGATCCGAAGCCATCGCGAGCATCAGCCAGTCCCTCGGCATCGCGGTATAATCGGTCGTGACGGGCGCTGCCGCGAGGAGGAGCGATGGGATGGCTGAGGACGGCACCAATGTCTCGCATCTTCTTTCGACTACTTGGTGCCCTCGGTGGCCTCGCAATACTCCTATCGCTCGCGTCTCCTGCCCTTGCGCAGGACGAGCCGATCACCCTGCCGGACTTCCCCATTCCGAACGGACACTTCTATACCCAGGCCAGTGGGCGCGGCAGCACGTTCGGCTTTCCGATCACGGACGGCGGCGGCGCCAACTTCAACAGCGAGTTCGTGCGCCTGGGCGGCGTGGCGCATCTTGGCTATCCCGCCTCCGAGCGATTCATCTTCGACGGATTCGTCACCCAGGCCACGCAGAAGACCCTCCTTCAGTGGCGTCCAGAATCGGGCCGGGTAGCGTTTGTCAACGTCTTCGACGTCTTCACCGATCGCGGCCTCGACTCGGCGCTCGCCAAAACGCGTCTGATCCCCCCGACGGCCGACAATCGTGCCGACAGCGGCTTGACGTGGCCCGAGGTGCAGGCGCGCCACCTCGCGATTCTGAACCAAAATTCCGCGATCAAAGCTCGCTATTTCGCCGACCCCGATCCGATCGACGACTTTGGCCTGCCCCAGGGGAGCGAAGACTTCGGCGGCGTCTTCGTGATTCGCTGCCAGCGAGCCGCGTTCCAGCAGTGGCGCATCAACACGTCGTTTGCCCGCGCGGGCGACGTCACGCAGGTCAACGCGGGCGACCTGGCCAAGGAGTTTGGGCTCGTCCCGGAAACGGCGACCACGCCAGTGCCAGCACCGGACCAGGTTGTCGCGCCACTCGGACAGGAGATTCGAGCTGATTCGACCACCGTAGCCGCGGTGAAGCGAGCGGCCGCCGTGGCACGCCCATCGCTTGTCCGGATCGACGTCGTGCTGCCAGATAGCACGGGGGTCGCCTCTGGGATCGTGATTGATCGTCGCGGAGTGATTCTGACGAACGCCCACGTCGTAGCGAATGCCATGCTCATCCGGGTCACGTTCGTCAACGGAACCGCGCTCGCGGCAACGGTCGCGGGGATCGATCCGGATAACGACATCGCGGTTCTGCGCGTGGACTCTACGGCGATCGGAAGTGGCGTCACTCCGGCGTCGATTACAGCCGGATCGAAGCTGCAGCCCGGGCAGCGGGTCGCGGCTCTCGGCTTCACCCCATTCTTTCCCGGGCAGCCGTCCGTCCGATTGGGTGTCTTCCAGACCGTACTCGCGGGTAGTCCATCCGTGCTCCGTTCGGACACGTACATCCTGCCCGGCGATAGCGGTGGGATGCTGCTGGACCTGAGCGGCCACGTCGTCGGAGTAAATGACGAGATCCGCTTCACCCGTCAGCCACAGCAGCCGCTGATCTCCTTTTCGATCGATGCCGCCGACGCGCTTCAGATTGCGCAGCGACTCCTGCAAGGTAGGTAGCCCATGTGGTTTCCGGCACTCGGCCTTCTTCTTGGTGTCTTGATCGGTCTGATGTTTTCTGTCTCGATCCCGGCGACGTTCGCGCGTTATACGGCCATTGCCATCCTCGCGGCTCTCGACTCGATCCTCGGGGCAGCCCGCGCCGAGCTCGAACACGAGTACGATAGCCAGATCTTCCTATCTGGGCTGATCTCGAACATGTTGCTGGCGGGGCTTTTGACCTACGTGGGAGACCGCCTCGGCGTTCAGCTCAACCTGGCGGCCGTGGTCGGATTCGGGGTGCGCGTCTTTACGAATCTCGCCCGGATTCGGCGTCTCATCTTCTTTCACGCTCGCCAGTCGCGCCAGCAGACGAGCACAGAAAGTTCGTAAAAGCGGAGGCGTACCTATTGCCGGTCCCGGGTCGCCGTCGTATAATGGGCGCTGCCTGTGGGACGAGCGGTAGGCACCCGGGACCCCTGCGGGTTGGGAGGTGGGACGATAGCCGCCTTTCCCCAATCACGTCGGAACGACCGCAGCACCCTCCGGCGAGTCCCTCTTGCTTTTGTACCGGTGGTTGTCCAGCCGCGCGAGGCCAAAGGTGGGGCGTAGGTGGCAAAGGATCGAATAGTCGTCGGGATCGACGCCGGTTCGACGAAAGTTACGACCCTCATTGCCGAGGTCAGCCGACACAACAACGTTCATATCATCGGCGTAGGGGTCGCCCCATCGCGAGGACTGCGCAAAGGCGTCGTGATCAACATCGACGAAACCGTCGAGTCGATCGCGACCTCGGTCGAGAAGGCCGAACGTATCTCGGGCCACAAGGTCTCGAGAGCGTACGTCGGCATTGCCGGAACTCACGTGACCTCGCTCAACAACCGGGGCGTGGTCGCCGTTGCGCACCCCGATCGAACCATCACGGCAGAGGACGTCGCGCGGGCAATCGACGCGGCGCAGGTCATCAACGTTCCGAGCAACCGCGAGATTCTGCACACGATTCCTCGCCACTTTATCGTTGATGGCCAGGAGGGTGTCCGTAATCCAGTCGCGATGCTGGGCTATCGGCTCGACGTCGAGACGCATATCGTGACCGGAGCGGTGACCGCGATTCAGAATCTGACAAAATGCTTTCACCGCGTCGGAATCGAGGTCGAGCAGATCGTCCTCCAGTCGCTCGCCGCGAGTGAGGCTGTCCTCACGGACGAGGAAAAGGAGATGGGGGTCGCTCTGGTCGACATCGGCGGGGGCACAACCGAGATTGCGATTTTCGTCGACGGGAGCGTCTGGCACACTGGTGTCCTTTCGGTCGGGGGCAACCACATCACCAACGACATTGCCGTTCGCCTGCGCACCCCGTTCGCGGAGGCGGACGAGATCAAGATCAAATACGCGCATGCTCTGGTCAGCGAGATCGATCCCGAGGAGATGGTCGAGGTCCAGACGTTTGGAAACGGCCGCGTCCAGACGGTACCACGCAGGGATATCTGCGAGGTTGCCGAGGCTCGGCTCGAAGAAACGTTACAGCTGGTTCGTGGCGAGATCAGACGCTCGGGCTACGACGGCCTGCTGCCGGCTGGCGTGGTACTTGTCGGTGGAACCGCGCAGCTGCAGGGCATCGTAGATCTGGCTACCGAGCTACTCCAGCTACCCGCTCGGCAGGGAATCCCACGAGGAGTCCACGGATTGGTCGACACCGTCGATGGACCGGCCTACGCGACGAGCGTCGGCCTGATCCTGTGGGGAGCCCGAAGTCGAGACCGAGCGATCGACCGACGAGTGGTCGCCAACCGCGATGATCGCTTTGCTGCTGACTCGCATCGTGTCGGTGGCTGGGTGAAAGGTTGGCTTCGCGCGATTCTTCCGTAAACCTCATCTCGGATTGACCCAGTACCGCGCGGTCAATCGATCCGGCCGCAGCCGGATGCCGGAATCTAAGCGCCCGTTCTTCGAGCGCAACACGTAGAGGGAATGACGCCATGATGCCCATGCCCGAAATCGTATCTTTCGCAAACATCAAGGTAGTCGGGGTTGGCGGAGGCGGAAGCAACGCGGTCAACCGCATGATCCAGGCCGAGGTCCGGGGTATCGAGTTCATCGCGATCAATACTGATGCCCAGGCGCTCGCTCGGACGGATGCCGACCGCAAGATACATATTGGCGATAAGCTCACGAAAGGGCTGGGGGCCGGGGGAAAGCCAGAGGTGGGGACGAAGGCCGCGGAGGAGACGAGCGACCAGATCTACGAGGCGCTCAAAGATGCAGATATGGTCTTCATCACCGCGGGCATGGGCGGAGGAACGGGAACTGGCGCCGCGCCGGTCGTCGCGCAGATCGCGCAGGAGGTCGGAGCCCTGACCGTGGCCGTGGTCACCAAGCCGTTCACGTTCGAGGGAGCACGCCGTCGGACCAATGCCGAGGAAGGCATCAACAATCTCAAGGACCGCGTCGATACTCTCATCGTCATCCCAAATGATCGTCTGCTCCAGGTCGTCGACAAGAAGATGTCAGTCGAAGCCGCATTCCGGGTCGTCGACGAGGTGCTCCAGCACGGAATTCAGGGCATCGCCGAGCTGATTACCGTCCCCGGACTCATCAACCTGGACTTCGCCGACGTGAAGACGATCATGGCGCGCGCGGGCTCGGCTCTCATGGCGATCGGGCGCGCCGAGGGCGAAGAGCGAGCTGCAGAGGCCGCACGGATGGCCGTCTCGAGCCCTCTGCTAGAAGTTTCGATCGATGGGGCGAAGGGTGTGCTGTTCAATGTTACCGGAGGCCCTGACCTGACGCTCTTCGAAGTCAATCAGGCGGCCGATATCATTACGAAGGCGGCCGATGCGGAGGCGAACGTCATCTTCGGCGCGGTCATCGATCCGCATATGCAGGGAGAGGTCAAAATTACCGTGATCGCCACCGGATTCGACGGGAAGGCGGCCTCGGGGTCCGCGCAACGTGCTCCCCAGGCCACGACGATCAAAGCTGCCCGCGAGCCGATCCCGCAGCACACGTTCCAGAACGACGATCTCGATATTCCGGCGTTTCTGCGTCGCCGATAGCCTGTACGTCCGGTAGCGGGCGTCGATCGTCTCGCACCCGCTACCGGTCAGTGCTTGGTCAGACGTCGCTACTGACCGCCGTTCGTACCGCCTCGACGAATCGCGCCTCGCGCTGCGCCCCTAGAAGCTCGACTTTATCGTTGATCACGATCTTGGGGACACCAGACACCTGGTAACGATCCGATAGCTCCGGAAACTCGCTCGCTTCGATCACGTCGGCGGTCACCCGCTCGCTCTCGATCGCCATCTCGTGGGCCATCCTGGCCACACCGGGGCAGTACGGTCAGGTGGGAGTTACGAACACGCGAATGTGGACGTCTTCAGTCAGGTTGTCGAGGTTTGCCCGCGTCGTCTCGGACAGGGACGTCGTTCCTTTCGACAGATCAACAATGTCTTGAATGAGTGTCGAGAACTCATTTCCCGCGGGAATCCCCATGAAACGGACTTTCCCCCGTCCCTGTCCGTGAAGCACAATCGTGGGAACAAGATCCGCTGTGACGCCCTCGTCCGCGCCAGCCTGCGGCTCCGTTCTAAGATCGTGGACGGTCACTGATAGCTTGGGTGACAGTTCGGCCACCTCGTTGAGAAGCTGCTCGGTTTCCTCGCAGTAGGGGCACTCGGTCTGGCCGGGAATGGTCAGAAGCGACCGCTTCCGCGTGAACAGCTCCATTGTGACCGGTTCTTGCAGATTGTCTGAAAAGAAAGCGCGGACCTGATCGGCCACGTTTGCCGACAAGAGCGCCATAAAGCACCTCCATCCATGGGACATTGTAGCGCAAAATCGTCGCCACGGGCGGAAAAGGGACAGGAGTAGATGTCCGCTCAGCTGTTCAGCCCGTTCGACCGTGTCTTACCGGGGAAGCCGATACCGGAGTTTTCACTGCGCTCGACGACCAACCAGCGGATCCGCTCTGCCGATCTCATTGGACACCGCCTGGTCATCGTCTTCACCGGGAAACCGGGTGATCGCCGATCCCGTGTCCTGCTCAGTCGAGTGCGCAGTGCCATCCCGGCGATCGAACAGGAGGGTGGACTGATCCTGGCAGTTGCTCCGGTCGCCGCCGATACCGGATTCATTGCCGAGCCCGGTACGTCGGTCCCGTTTCCGCTCTTACGTGACGTCGCGTCGCTCGCTCACCGACAATTTGGAGCCGTCGATTGGAGTGGGGAACCGGCTTCCGCGCTCTTCGTCACGGATCCGTGCCAGCGAGTTATCTTTCGCGCGTTGACCGGGCTGGACGAACCGCTCCCGACAGCAGCGGATATTCTCACCTTCCTGAGAATGGATCAGCTCACCTGCCCCACGTGCGGAGCCCTGATCGTCCCGCGCCGAGAAGCCTGGTGAGCTCGGCTCAGTTCTCCTCGTCCTGCCGGCGCTGGCGAAGAAACTCTTCTAGCTGCTGGACGATCGTCTCGGCACTGGGGAGGTCGCTCGGCACGGTTGGCGGAGATTCCGACGACTCCGTCTCGGCCGAGGGCAAGGGGAGACGCTGCTCGAGCTGCCGCACGTAGTTCGCCACGTCAGGATCGGCGGCGATGGCCTGTGCGATCTGGGCGTTGAACCGCTCTGCCGCGTGATTCAGCTCGCTCAGGTCAACCGTAAGATCGAAGAGGCTTGCAACTGTCTGGGCGATTGCCCGTGCGACGACGGGGTTAGCGGTCGAGGCAATGTAATGCGGAACGTTTCCCCAGACGCTCCCGCTGATGAGCCCACGATCACGCGAGGCCGCGCCAAGGACACCGAGAATTCCGGTCGGCCCTTCGTAATGCGAGCGCCGAAGACCAAGGCTGGCTAGGCGCCGCGCGAGAGTAGCCTCGCTGATCGACCCGGTGAGAACCGGCGGGCGGGAGTGGAGAACGTCGGCGAGCAGGCCCCCGAGAGCCAGGACTGTGCCAGCGCCGCACGCGACCGCGTAATCAAGAATCACCCGGACGAACGTCTTCCAGCGCAGCTGTGGCTCGACGCCGAGGAGAATCAGGAAATCTCGGGAAGCCTCCGGAACGTGCGCGGCGAAGAACCTGATCTGGGGCCAGACAATCTGACGACGCGCCGCGTCGGCACCACGGACGTGTGGGCGCGTCTCGGTAAACACAAAGAACTCTTCTGGATCGATCTCCGCGCAGACCTCGGCATTCCATTGCCGAATGAATAGGCGCGCCGCCGTGGTGGCGGTCTCTGCGGCGTCATTCCAGCCGGCACAGGCAATTAGCAACACCGGGTCACGAAGCTCCGGATGCTGAAACTCGACCAGGTAATCCATCGGGTTCGACCCCTCTCGTTCTCGTCGCCTCGCGTCTTGAGTATAGCATATCGAGCAGTTTTGGAATCGCCCAGTTTTCCGCAGATTAACTCTTGACAACCCAAACAGACGTTCTATAATGGCAGCAGTACGAACAGTTGCACGGCCCGCCGTCGCGCGAGGTCGCTGCCCGGCGAGCCTCCAGCGCTCACGTCTTCGACGGGGAGTCTGAGAAGGGCTCGATCAACCGCTGTCCGAAGCCGAACACGAGGGAAAAATCATGGAAGTCTGGGTGCAACGCTCCTTATTCGACGAGCCCGCCTTTGCTCGTCCGACGACGATAACACTCTCGCGCCAGACTCCAGGCGCCGGGCGACGGCGCTCTCCACGTCTCGATCGATCGCGCGTGACACGCGATCCTGCCGTGGCCCTCAGCTACGCGAATGGCGCGGCGGCTGCCAGTGATTTCCGCTTGGGGCTCGCCCGCGCCTTTACTCAGCTGTCGCCGGAGCAGCGCGATGCGCTGCGCGCCGTCTTCCGCCGCGAGCGTTCGACGTCGGCGGCGTGAGCTCGCGTCTTGACGTCCGTCTGGTCGAGTGTAAGTCGATTCTCACGAAGACGGGCGGCTTTCTCAAGAATTTCACTCACACTCTCAATCCCTACGCTGGATGCAGCTTTGGCGCCGACGGCTGCGGGATCTACTGCTACGTTGCCGAGTCCCCGATTGGCCGATTCGCCCGCCGCCCGTGGGGCGAATGGCTTGACGCGAAGATCAACGCCGCCGACTGTCTCGAGAAGGAGCTCACCCAGACCGAGGATCGCGGACGTCTGCGGATCTTCATGTCCTCGGCGACCGATCCGTACCAGCCAGTGGAATCGCGGCTGTGCATCACCCGTCAGGTTCTCTCGGTCCTGCACGCCCTTCCAGTCGGTCTGCTGGTCATCCAGACACGCTCACCCCTCGTGACGCGCGACTTCGATCTACTCGCCCAGATGCCTTTTGCCTGGCTGTCGATGACGGTGGAAACGGACGATGATCGCGTTCGCCGAGCTCTGACGCCGATCTGCCCGAGCATCGCGCGCCGGATCGACGCCATGCGCCGTGCCCGCGCGCGTGGTATCCGGGTACAGGCCGCGATCAGCCCGGTTCTTCCGCACGATCCGCTTCGATTCGCCGAGCTTCTGGCTGGCGCGGTCGACCGGGTTGTCGTCGATACCCTCGTCGCGGGTGACGGCGCGCACGGCTCGCGATCGGCCCGACGACCGCTCCCACGGCGGTACGCTGAGCTGGGATGGGGAGACTGGCGCGACGAGTCCCACGCGCGGAATCTGGTCAGCGTCCTCGAAGACCGCCTCGGTCCAGAGGTCGCCGTCAGCTGGTCGTGTGCTGGCTTCAACAGCCTGTGACGAATTGTCGTTGGCCACCCGTCCGAAACGCCGTGCCCACCAAGGGTCGCTTGTGAGGTCGCAGATCGTATCAGAACACGATGAGCCCTCGCGCGACCTCGCCCGCGGCGAGCGCCCGGAAGGCCTCGTTGACCTCGGAGAGGTCGTAGCGACGGGTAATCAGCTCGTCGAGCTTCAGCTTGCCAGCGAGGTACAGGTCGACGAGTCGTGGAAAATCGACGAAAGTACGGGCGGAGCCATAAGACGAGCCGCGCAGCACCCGCTGAGGACCGACCAGCCGGCCTGGATCAATGGAGATCCGCGAGCCTGTTGGAGGCAAGCCAATCACGACGCAGGTTCCACCGGGTTCGGTCGACTCGAAAGCCTGCTCGGCGACGCGAGCGTCACCAACCGCGACGAACGCATAAGCCACACCCGCGCCCGTTAGCTTCCGAATCGCCTCGACGGCATCTTCACGCGATGCGTTGACAAGGTGAGTCGCGCCCAGGTTTCTGGCGTACTCGAGCTTGGCGTCGTTCACGTCGACCGCGATGACCGGATATGCGCCGACGATCTGTCCGCCCTGAATCGCGTTGAGTCCAATGCCGCCCGTACCGAAGACGGCCATGCTTGCGCCGGCCGGGACCTGCGCCACGTTCAGGACCGAGCACACGCCCGTTGTTACCGAGCAGCCAATCAGAGCCGCGCGGTCGAGGGGCATATCCTTCCGGATTGGGATGGCGCAGTTTTCCGGCACGACCGTCATCGAGCCAAAGGTTGCGACCGTTCCGTAGTGGTAGACCGGTTGACCGCGCAAGGTCATCCGGGTCGTCCCGTCGTACATGCAGCCAGCGGGGGGGCGTCGCTCACAGAGGACGGGCCGGCCACTTACACAGTAGCGACATCGGCCACAGGTCGGGGCCCAGGAAAGAATGACGTGGTCGCCGACTGCCAGGGTCTTCACACCGGGACCTACCTTCTCTACCACCCCGGCGCCCTCGTCGCCCAGGACCATCGGCACTTTCACGTTCGCCCAGGAACCATCGGCAGCGTGCAGGCAGCTATGGCATACCCCACTCGCCGCCATGCGAACGAGCACCTCGCCTTCGCGTGGATCGGCGATTTCGACATCCTCGACCCCCAGTGGCTTTTTCTGCTCGTACAAGACCGCAGCACGCATATTTCCTCCAACTCCACGTTGGTGATCTCTTCTGATCCAGGGAGAGAGCGAGCCCGCCGACCCGCCCCGCACAGGATCATCTCCCGGTGCTCGAGCCCTCCACGCTCCACGAACCCCGGAGTACTATCCCGGTCTGGCACCAGGATGCCGGGCCAAGGGTCCGTGGTAGGCGTGATGGGCGTCGGCAAGTATAGCATGGCTCGGCTGCGCACGACGCGACGGAAACTTCTTCGCGCCATCCACTCATAGCGGCGCAAAGTCGATTCTGGCTGGACACCCTCGCCGAAGCCGTATAATACGTGCCACAGGAGGTCAATCGTCATGGCATCGGAGTTCTCCTCTCCCACTACCTACACGTTCGATCGATTTTTGAATGCTCGACGCTGCTACGGTCCGAGCTTTTCCCCTGACAGCAGTCGTGTCGCCTTTATCTCGGACATCAGCGGCATCCCACAGGCCTGGGTCATCCCGGCGCGCGGAGGATGGCCCGATCAGGTGACTTTTACTGGCGACCGGGTTGGCCTCGTGGCCTTCTCACCTCGATCTTCGCGGATGATCGTCGGCACCGACGTCGGTGGAGACGAGAATATCCAGCTCTGGCTCGTCGAGCGCGACGGGGCCACGCTGCGTCCGTTGACTGAGAACCTCTCAGCAATGCATCCCTTTGGCGGCTGGTCGCCGGATGGGCGCTTCATTGCCTACGCGTCCAACGAGCGCGATCGAGCCTGTCTCGACATTGTCGTGCAGGACGTCGAGACCGGCCAGGAACGGGTCGTTCTTCAGACCGACGGCATGTATCACGCGGAATGCTGGTCGCCCGACGGCAGCCGCCTCGTCGTCGGGCGGTACGATAGCTCGGCAAACAACGACCTGTTCGAGCTAGACATTGCGACGAGCGCCGCCCGCCACCTGACGCCACACGAGGACGCCGCGAGGTTTCTGCAGCCGACCTACCGTCACGACGGACGAGCACTGTTCGTCCTGACCGACCTGGGTCGAGACTACCTGGCGCTGAAGGAGCTCGATCTCGAAGCCGGACACTGGCGGACGGTGCTCGAAGAGGAGTGGGATATCGAAGCATTCGCCGTCGCGCCCAATGCTCGGACGATCGCAACGGTGACCAATCTGGAAGGGTATTCCGACCTGCGCATCCTCGACCTCGGCACCGGTAGCCGTCGAATGGTGGACCTGCCGCGCGGACAGATCGCGCGGTCCTTCGTTGGCAACTGGCGCGACGGTGTTGTCTGGTCGCCTGATAGCCGGAGAATCGCTTTCAGCCTTACGACACCACGAATGACCCAGAACGTCTGGCTCGCGGACCCGTCCGATGGTAGCGCGTGGCCGCTCACGCACGCCACGATCGGGGCACTCCCCACCGACGCGCTGGTTGAGCCCGAGGTGATCCACTATCCGACCTTTGACGGTCGATCCATCCCCGCGTTCCTCTACCGCCCGCTGGGATCGACCTCTACCGGCGACGGTGCGGCCGTCGTCTACATCCACGGTGGGCCAGAGTCGCAGACGCGGCCAGCGTTCGACGCGACGATTCAGTATCTTGTTCATCGTGGTTATGTCGTGCTGGCGCCGAACGTTCGTGGTTCGACAGGCTACGGCAATGCTTTCTCCCACCTCGACGACGTCGAACGGCGAATGGACGCGGTCGCGGACGCGAAGGCAGCAGCCGAATGGCTGGTCTACCGGGGGTATGCGCGTCGCGACAAGATCGCGGCGATGGGCGGCAGCTACGGAGGATTCATGGTCCTGGCGTCTCTCGCTACCTACCCGGAAGTCTGGGCGGCCGGGGTCGACCTGTATGGCGTCGCAAACTTTGTGACCCTGCTCGAGCACACTCATCCGTTCCGGCGAAAGCACCGCTCGGCGGAATATGGCTCGCTCGAGCATCACCGCGACGTCCTCGAGCGGATCTCCCCGATCACCCATCTCCATCGCGTGACCGCCCCGCTGTTTGTCGTTCACGGCGAAAACGACATCCGCGTGCCGATCGAGGAGACCGAGCAGGTCGTCGCGTCGCTTCGGACGAGAGGCATCACCGTGGATTTCATCCGGCTTTCCAACGAGGGTCACGGGATTGTGCGGCTGGAAAACAAGCTCCAGGTGTACCCCGCGATCGCCGCATTCCTCGACCGGTACGTCAAATCAAGATAGGAGGAGCTGATGAGGTCTGGGGTCGTCGGCCTGATGCCCGCCCATCCACGGGATATCACTCCCGAGACCGCGGCTCGATTGCGCGCCCACGGATTCACCGGCGTCACCGTTCTCGTGCCTGATCCACTCGAGGCCAGGCGCGACGAGTACGAGCGCGCTGGTACGATCCTGCGCGACGGGGGAGTCGCGGTCGCCCAGGCGAACGCGCGCTATGAGATCCTTGTTCACCCGGACGAGGGGAGAAGGGCTCTTGGCATCCGCGGTCTCCAGGCCGCCTGTCAATGCGCAGCATGGCTAGGAGCCGGGACGATCTACGTGCGCCCCGGCAGCCTCAATCCCGCTGGCCCTTGGACGCCGCATCCCGAGAACACGAGCCTGAAGACTCTCGTGCGCCTGGTCGACTCGCTCAGACAGGTAGCCTCGGCATCCGAGGCGGTTGGGATTCCGCTCGCGATCGAGGGAGGCGCAGTCAGTCCACTTAACACCCCGGAGCGTGTTCGTGACCTCATCGAAGCGGTTGGCTCACCTGCGCTTCGATTCAACGCAGATCCGGTGAACTTCGTTCATTCGCTCGACGATCTGTACAACACGACGTCGCTCATTCATCGGCTGTTCGATCTCTGCGGTCCCTACACCGTGAGTGCCCACGCCAAGGATCTCACGGTCGAAGACGCGCTCCTCCCGCGAATGCGCGAGTGCCTCCTGGGCGAAGGCTACTGCGATCAGGTGACCTTCTTGCAGCGCTTCGAAGCGTCCTGCCCGAGTGGATTCGTGCTGATCGAGCACCTTCCCGACGACCAGATTCCCGCCGCCAAGCGAAATCTCGATTCGGCGGTCCAGCGCGCCGGGCTGCGCTGGGTCGAGTAGGAACTATCGGGCACCTTCCGGCCTCCGCCAGATTCCGCGTTCCACCATGAGATCGATCTGCCTGTCGATGACCTGCTTCCGATACTCGGCGTGGGTGAGTGGGGCCCGATCGGCGTAAAGATTCCTGGGG
The DNA here is from genome assembly GCA_902810745.1 of Chloroflexota bacterium. Taxonomy (GTDB): domain Bacteria; phylum Chloroflexota; class UBA6077; order FW602-bin22; family CADDYW01; genus CADDYW01. Next base: position 172,183 of record CADDYW010000001.1, read on the forward strand.
TAGATCGGCTTCTCGTAGATGAGCTGGTAGATCTCGGTCCGCAGGTCCTTCATCCAGTTATCCCATTGCACGCTCGTGCGGAACTCGCGCAGAGCGTCGATGTCGATGGTTCCAGCAACGTAGGATGACCCCGCGCCGTAGAGGTGCTGACCGACGACTCGCCCCCGATAGTCGACGATCATCGATCGGCCGCCGAACGTGTCGATCGGCACATCCGCGTTAGAATCGAGGTAATATGTGCCCATGTTCGGCGCAACGATGTAGAAGTTATTGTCAAGGGCTCGGGCGCGGTTCTGAATCTCGAAGAACTCGTTTCCCGTGTGTGGGTGCGGATACGCGGCGCGGTAGACCACCTCTGCGCCATTCATGGCGAGACCCCGTGCGTTCTCCGGATACGAGCCCTCGTTCGCCATGAGTACGCCGAGGCGACCAATCTCGGTATCGGCGACCGGATAGAACGCATCCAGCGAGCGGCCATAGAGCTCGATCCACCGGTCCCAGACGTCGTGCGGCGTGACCGAGTGCTCGACCGGGTACAGTGTTGCGAGCTTGTAGTGCTTCAGGATCAGCTCGCCTTTCGGATCAATCGCAAATCCGACATTGAAGAACCGATCCGGAAACGCCTCGTGACGCGCCTTCGCCTGCGCCATGATGTAGACATTCCAGTGCTTGGCAAGGTCGCCAAGAAACCGCGTCTCCGGGCCCGGCAGATCGATCGCCGTCTCGCGGGCATAGGTAACGTGATCGAGATCAAACACCTCGTCGGTGAATCCCTGGAGTGCTCCCTCGGGGATCACGACCAGGCGCACCGGCAGGTCGAGGCTTGAAAGCCACGACGCCGCGGCCATGAGGTGACTGAGGTGATCGAGGTTCCGTTGAATCTCGGAGCGCTTGCGAACTCCCCACACCGTGGGGATCAGACCAACAGCGGTATACGCACCAGGCATTTCCGTCTCCTCGATAAGCAGAATGCAGGTCGTCCGATCAGTACGAGAGCCGATAACACCGTGCCCGTGAGTCCGCGGCGCGCTTCAGGCGCGGCCAGCCTGCTCGAGCTCACCGATCTGACAAAGTGAGCATTGGGCTTCGGACCATCCAATCGCTGCTAACAGAGTGGCTCGGGAAGAGGCACGCCAAGCTCGGTCGCCAGGCCGCGCAGCGAATCCACGACGACGGGGTGTAGCGGAATGCCGTTCTGCAGGCGGTCGCTTTCAGCATCAAGCTCCTTTTCGCCGTGAACGTACACGCGCTCGTATCCCGGCGCGGGGTCAGCTCTTTTCAGCGTACGAATCATCTCGTCCATCATCGCTCGGAAGGACGACAGAGGACGAAATGCCTCGATCTGCAGTGCCAGGAAAAAGTGGCCAGCGGTCCAGCCGATTTGATCCAGGATGCTGCTGAAGCCGGCCCCGGACAGGACACCGCAGAGGATATCGACCACCACGGCCAAACCGTACCCCTTGTGGCTCGAAAGATCCGGCTGGCTGCCGAGTGGGAGGAGCGCGCCGCCGGTCCAGAGAGCCGATGGATCCGTCGTCGACACGCCGTTCGCGTCGACCAGCCAGCCAACGGGAATCGGTTTCTCGGTGCGCTGGGCAATCTCGACCTTGCCGGCTGCGACCACGCTCGTCGCCATGTCGAGGATAAACGGCCTTTCGTCGCCCGCCGGCACCGCCACGCTGATCGGGTTGGTGCCGAGCAGCGCGTGCTTCCCATACGTCGGCACGGTCTGCGGCGCGGCGTTGGTCATCGCCACGCCAATCATGTTGTGTTGCAGGGCAAGCATCGAATAATGGCAGCAGATCCCAAAGTGGTGGCTGTTGGTGACAGTCACGATCCCGACACCGGACTCCGCGGCCTTCGCGATCGCCAGCTCCATCGCGCGCGTGGAGACGACCCCACCTAGTCCCGCATCGCCATCTAGCAACGCCGTCGATGCCGTCTCCTTGATGATCCGAGGACGCGCGGCCGGTCGAATGATCCCTCTCCGCAAGCCGGGGACGTAGCCGGGATGACCGGCCAGGCGCGCGACGCCGTGCGAGTCGATCCCGAGCAGATCGGCGTGGATGAGCACCCCGGCCGCCGTATCGGCATCATCGGCTGGCACACCGAAACGGATGAAGACATCACGGGTGAAGGCTCTCAGAGCTTGGTGGTCGAAGCGGATCGGCGCTGCGCTCGGCATGGCATTTCCCTTGTCTGAACGATTCGGTCGAGCCGGACTGTGCAGTAGTCTACGTGAAACCTCAGATCAGCGCAACGCGCGTTGACGCGGACGCGGCCGGACCAGTAGAATGTTCACACAATGAACCTTTTCCGGCGCCAGGACGGTCAGGAATCGATCGTCATCCTCGACTTCGGTTCGCAGTTTACCCAGCTTATCGCTCGACGCATCCGTGAGCTAGGCGTCTACAGCGAGATTGTCCCGTATGACGCGTCCTGGTCAGACGTCGAACCGCTCAAGCCGCGCGGCCTGATCCTCTCGGGCGGACCAGCGAGCGTCTACGATGCGGGCGCACCGGCTCTCCCCGATTACGTCGTGGACAGTGGCCTGCCAGTCCTTGGCATCTGCTACGGCATGCATCTGCTCGGGCTCACGCTTGGCGGCAAGGTCCAGGCGACCCATGTTCGCGAATACGGGCCACAAGTCGTCCGGCGCCAGTCCTCGGACCGTGACGACGCGCTGCTACGCGGACTCCCGTCGAGCTTCGACGTGTGGATGTCGCACGGCGACATCGTGGTCGAGCCGCCGCCGGGGTTTACTGTTCTGGGGCGCAGCGATACCGGTCAGATCGCGGTCATGGCGTCCGAGCGGTTCCTGGCGGTCCAGTTCCATCCGGAGGTTAAGCACACGCCGCTCGGCGTTCGTATTCTCGAGAATTTCGTTCGGCACATCTGTGGCTGCTCCGCCACCTGGGTGCCGACGTCGCTCATCCCCACGGCAATCGAACGCATCCGGGAGACGGTCGGCGATGGACACGCGGTTTGCGCACTCAGCGGGGGCGTGGACTCGGCCGTCGCCGCTACGCTTGTCCATCGAGCGATCGGCGACCGCCTGACGTCGGTATTCGTCGACAACGGCCTTCTCCGCAAGCGCGAAGCAGAGGACGTGATCGACGTGTTCCGCGATCGGCTCCAGATGAACGTCGTGCACGTCGACGCGAGCGCCCGCTTCCTGTCGCGGCTAGCCGGGGTTGAAGATCCGGAGGAGAAGCGACGTCGAATCGGCCACGAGTTCATCGCGGTTTTCGAGGAAGAAGCCGCGCGCCTCGGCCAGGTGGACTTTCTCGTCCAGGGTACGCTGTACCCCGACGTGATCGAGAGCGCAACGCCGGCCGCGAGCAAGACAGCAGCCCGGATCAAGACCCACCACAACGTCGGCGGCTTACCGTCGAATCTTCGTTTCACCCTGGTCGAACCGCTTCGCTACCTCTTCAAAGACGAGGTTCGGCAGATCGGACTCGAGCTGGGACTACCGGAGAGCGTCGTGTTCCGACACCCGTTCCCGGGCCCCGGACTGGCAGTGCGCGTGATCGGAGAAGTCACGCGTGAAAAGCTAGACCGGCTACGCGAGGCAGATGCGATCGTTCGCGAAGAGATCGAGCGAGCAGGTCTGTCGCGGTCGATCTGGCAGGTCCTCGCCGTGCTCACGCCATTGAAGAGCGTGGGCGTCATGGGCGACGGTCGAACCTATCAGAATATGGTCGCGGTCCGCGCGGTCACCAGTGACGATGCGATGACCGCGGACTGGGCGCGCATTCCCCACGATGTGCTTGCGCGAATCAGCTCGCGTATCGTCAACGAGGTCGCGGGCGTCAACCGCGTCGTCTACGACATCACGAGCAAGCCACCCGCAACGATCGAGTGGGAATAACGCCGCGATCTGCCCCTTGATCCCACCGACCCGATACACTACCCGACTCTCGGTCGGTACCGCGATGGATCGCACGTGATCTGCCGCGGTTGGCGCGACGCACTCCCGTCATCACCGGTTAAGGTTGCAGTCATCGGCTTCTCCAGCTGGCTGCAGCTACTCTACTTCGTTATCGTCGTCCTGATGATTGTCCTGGCACTGCGGCTGCCAGCCGGGGAGCAGGCGACCTGAGAGCCGTGGCGAACGATTCCCAGGAAAACCAGCTTCTCACGAAAAAAGGCCGCTCAATGACGAGCGGCCTTTGTGTTTTTCCTACTCTCCGTAGGCGTTTCGTGGTGCCGAGGGCCAGAATCGAACTGGCGACACCTACATTTTCAGTGTAGTGCTCTACCGACTGAGCTACCTCGGCACGCCCAGATATTATACCGGGTTTGCTGCTTCCATGCAAATCCCCCCGCGCGGCCAGCCTTCCCCGGCCTTGTCGTGCGCCGGGAGCCTCGCGGGAGACGGGATCCGAGCCACGCTCAGTTCAGCAGGTGCGCAAACCCGAGTGACCGACGTACCCGCTGCCCGATTCGTTGACGCTGATCGCCGAGCCAGGACTTTGCCCGGCCAATCCCGCCGCGCCAGCCGTGCCATCCGCGCCGAGCGAGGTCGAGCGGATCGACACGTAGCCGACGGATGGCGACGTCCAGCGGAAAGAGGATCGCCGCGAGCAGCAGCAGCCACGGCCACAGTGGGATTGAATCCTGACCTTCGAACTCGAGGCCGGTCCGATCATACGCCTCGGCTGGGGAGTGCAGCACACGTCCGCCGGTCATGGCCGCAATCGCAGCGAGGTTCGAGCCGTTGATGCCAAAGTCGCGGTATTCAGGCGGATAGGAGACGACGACGCCAGTCGACTCGCTCCGGCTGACGTTCGTCCCGTCGTATTGGACGATATCCACGGGGTAGGCGCCGGGCTTCTGGACACTGAACTGCGTCTCGTACCGTCCAGGCCGCGTCTGAGTCAGGCGCACCTCGGCGGTTCGTCCGTCAGACGTCGGCACTCGCGCGCGGAGATCGAGCCCGTCCTGGAACACGCCCAGGTCGTTGACCACGTCCACCTTGAAGTTCACGATGCTTCCGTTGACGGTATAGGAAAACTGCAGATCGGGATCACTCGGCGAGCGCAGGCTCCAGTCGACCGTCTGAGACCAGAACTTGGACAGCTGCGGCCACGCGAGCCAGTCACTGGCCCAGTGACTGGTCAGGTCGGATGTCCACGCCACGACGCGGCCCAGCCCGTAATTCCAGTGCACCAGGATCGGGTCGCGCCGATCCGACTGCAGAGCAACCTGCGCATTGTTGCGGGGCGTCGTCACCACGTAGCCGCTGAGATTGGGTAGCTCGCTTGCCACGACCGAATCCAGCAGCGGACTCGGGGACGCGACCTTGGGCTGAAACGTCGCTTCCACGGTCGATGATCCGCTGACGATTCGCGTCTCGCGCGTCGTGATCTCTGGAATCCTGGCTGCCTGGTCGGTGTAGTAATATTTCCCTTTCCCGCGCTGAGCCAGCATCTGCATCAGCTTGGTGTCGGCGTCGCTACCGATCGCGATCGTCGAAAGCGTGATCCGGTCCTGCTCGATCTTGGCAAGGAGTGGGTTGTAGTCCGACTCGACCAGCGAATTCCCGTCACTCATCAGAATAATGTGCTTGTATCTCGCGGTGCTCTTATGAACTGCCTGGTAGGCCGCCTGGAGGGCAGTGAAGATATCGGTCCCACCCGAGGCGCTGATTTGACCGACCAGGTTCTCGAGCTGAGTCCGGTGCGCGGCATCGCCCACCTGCTGGAGCGGCACGACCGGCGTCACGTCCGTGTCAAAGGCAATGACGGCGATCTCGTCGGTCGGCGCCAAGAGGCCAATTGCGAGCTGCGCGGCCTTGTCTGCCATCGCCATCTTCCGTACACCGCCCTCGGACTCGTCCATGCTGCCGGATTTGTCAATCACCAGCGCAAGCGCGACATTCCCGTTCTGAACGTTGCCCGGCACGTCGGACTGGACCGGCAGGATATTTCCAAGCGGCGTTCCCTCGTATTTTCCAAGGCCGTAGCTCTTGTCGCCGCCGATGACCACGAGTCCGCGACCCAGGTCGTGGACAAACCCGGCAATCGTATTCATCTGGTCGAGGGTAAAGGCGCTCGCGGGAGTGTTGACCAGGACCATCCCGTCGTAGACCTTCATCGGCGGAAGAGACGGCGGTATTGCCGAGGGCGACAGGAGATCTGCCGTGGCTCCGGTCCCCTTCAAGACCGAGACGATCGCACTCGCGGCAGTTGGATCCGTAGACACGACCGCAACGCGGCCAGGCGGCTTCACAACGGTAAAAGCGTCGACCTCGTTGTTCTGAGGGTAGGTATCGTTCGACGACTGAACGACAACCTTGAAGGTATGAAAGCCGTTGCTCTTGGCATCGAGCGTGATCGAGAAGTGGTTTGCCCCGGGCTGCAGATGCTTCGTTCCCTGGGTGATCTCGGCATCATCCATGAAGAAGCGGATATTGGCATCGGTAGAGACCGTACTGTAGATGACCGCGCTCACGTCGAACTGCTGCCCAAGCCGAAGGTACGACGGAACACTCAACGAGTCAGCGACGACCTCCTTGAGGCCTGGTGGTGGGCCGATCGGCGCCACGTCTACGTGAACGCGCTGAACCGAGTCCTGTCGAGCTTCCGCGGCTGCGTCGCCGAGGTTCGTCTGCCCATCGGAGAGAACAACGATCCGTCGAGCTCCCGTCGGCGGGAACAAGGAGGAGGCAAGATGCAGCGCACTCGCCAGATCGGTTCCACCGGGATCGGGAGCGGGAACTGATGGATCGCTCTGGTCGACACCGAGCGGCCGCCGAACCACCGCGTTTCCGCCGAATTCGACGATCGCGGTTCGGTCGTCGGCTCCCGCCTGCTTGAGTGCGTCGGCGAGCCAGGGGTCGGCTGCGCTCGTGCCATTGAACGAAACGCTCGCCGAGCGATCTACGACAAAGACCACCGAGAGAAGGTCGCTCGTGCGGTGCAGGATTGGCTGGGCGATGGCCAGTGCGAGGGCCGCCACGAGGAGGAGGCGCACGACGACCGCGGCGTTTCGCACGCGACGTGGCAGATAGGTGATGCCCAGTCGGGCGACGACGTAGAAGGCGGGCAGCAGGAGCAACAGCCACAACGCGTACGGAAAGTCGAAGGTCAAGCCCATGGATCCCCTCGGCTCAGCCCACCAGACGGCGGAAGTAGATCAGCCATTCCGAGGCCAGCAGGACGAGAACGCCGCCCGCCACCCAGGGCCAGACCTCGTGCTGCGTCGGTTTTCCGGGCGGGCTACCGTTCCGGGTGAGCACCTGCGGGTCGACGCGCGGCGCGATATCACTTTCCGACACGCCAAGGCGGTTGACGACGAACTCGCGAGACGTGACTGGCGTGGCACCATTCATATCGGTCACCACGTAGGGGCCGCGCTGGCTCGTGTCCGCGAAGCGAACCGGCCGATCCCCGTTGCTGAAGACGTCCACCTGTCCATTGGGCAGACGAATGAGCATCGACGTCGCGTGAGGAGCGGGCGGGAGGTCGACAGCGGCCCCCGGACTCACGAGCGAAGGGAGCGACTGCGGTGCTAGCGTGTCGACGAGATTGGCGATGAAGATCGGGAAAGCGATCCGTTGCGGCCAGTCTGTCGCCGCTGGTTCGAAACCGATCACGACGGTCCGGTGCCCATTGAGCTCGCCGTCGAGGATGAGCGGTCCAGAACCACCCTGGGCAATCGGGCGCGCCCACGCCATCGTTCCAAGACGCTCCGGCTGCTGAACGTACAGGCCAGCCAGGTCGACGGAGTCGAAGAGCGAGTTACTGTCATCGACCTGCACGATAGTCGTCGAGGGCTGATTCCCGGCGACGGGAAAGAGCGCACTACCGGGCGGGGGCGCAACCATCACGATACTACCCATCGGCAATGACGCGGGAATGAATCCGTCGAAGATCGTGACCGCGGCGTCATCTGGCTTGTAGCTGGCAGGATCGACGACCTTGAGCTGAACCGTTGGGAGGGTTTTCAGCGCGCGCTGCCAGATCGTCGGGTCAGACGCCACGAGCGTGACCGGGATCGCGCGTGCCCCCGGCACCAGAGCCTCGGCGTGATTATCCAGACTGTACTTGTCTGGCGTGTCGATCGTGACCCCGAAAAGGTGCGTGCCCTGGGGAAGCGAGAGCGAAATCTCGACCGGCTGGCGCGCCGGAATGGTGACCTTGCGGTTGTAGATCGTCAGTCCGTCGGCGGTCGCCTGAACTCCGACCTGCACGTCACGGCGGGCGAAGTTCGCGATCTGGACAAAACCGAGATATCGGTTGAGCGAGCCGATCATCGGACGCACGCTCAGGGCAGTGATTCCCTGGTTGTCGTCACTCCCACCAACCTGCTGGAATGCCAGGTCCGCCGGAATCGCCCCGATACTCTTCAGCGAGACCTGGTCAAAGGTCCCATCCGACAGGATGACAATGCGATTGTGCGTGTCGGGCGATAGGTCGGCAGTCTGAGCTGCCAGCGCCAGCGCGCTTTGAACGTCACCCCTGGCGGGCGACACTTTGACAGCGTCGAGGGCCGCGTCGAGCGCGTGCGGCCCCTTACCACTCGCAAGAATTCGCGGTATCGGCTCGATACTGATGAGAGTCGCGCGATCCTCGTTATTCAGCGACGCCACCATCTGGCGCGCATCCTCAACCGCAAGGGCGAGCCGATTCGGCGAGACGTCTGTCGACAGCATCGTGGGCGACGTATCGACCAGCAGAATGAGATGCTGCCCGATGCTACCTGGCAGCGACGGGCGTGCGAGTGTTGCCGCTATCGCCGCGGCGATGACGAGCTGCGTAAAGAGCAGCAGAGTGGCCGCGGGGAGACGCCAGCGCGGCCGCCCTTCCAGGTCGCTCGAGAGATGCTGCCAGAGTCGTACGCTCGGGACGACCACCCGCTGGTGGCGCGGGCGCAGGATGTAGAGCAGCACAATCAACGGCAGTGCGGCGAGCGCCCACAACGCAGTCGGCTGGACGAACGTCATCGAACAATCCTTCTGAGCCGCAACCGATTCAGGAAGACTTCCTCGAGCGACACCGTCGTATCCAGGGCGAGATACCCGACCTCGGACCGATGGCAGAATGAGGCGACGCTGGCGCACCAGTCCTGGACACGCTGCTCGTAGGCGCGGCGAGCCTGGTCGCCCACGACAATTTCGACGACATCCCCGGTCTCGGAATCAAGCAGCTCGAGGTCTCCCTCGACCGTTGGCTGCAGCTCCTGCGGAGCGAGGACGTGGAGAACCACCACCTCGAGGCCTTCACGCAGGAGACTCACAATGCCGGCCTCCCAGTCATCCTCGGACAGGAGATCGGTGATCACGAAGGCGATCCCACCGCCCAGGGCGCCGTTGCAATACTCATCCACGGCGCGCTGCATCCGCGTCGCTCCGCCCACCGGCGCCTGATCGAGATAAGACAACAGTCGCAGGATCTGAGCGCGTCCACGGACCAGCGGGAAACGATCGTACAGCCTATCGGCAAAGCAGACCGCGGTCACGGCGTCAAAGCGTGCCAGGGCAAGAAATCCCAGCGCGGCCGCCAGGCGACGGGCAAACGCGAGTTTGTTCGGCACGCCCCAGTTCATCGACTGGCTGCTATCGACCAGCAGATGGACGGTGACGTCCTCCTTCGCCTCGGTCTGCTTGAGGAAAAGCCCGTCGAGACGTGCAAAGGCGTTCCAATCGATCCGACGAAAGTCGTCGCCAGGAACGTACTTCCGGAAATCCGCGAACTCGGTGGAGCTCGCGTGACGTCGGCTTCGGTGCTCCCCGGTCAGGCCTTGAATGACCAGTCCGCGGGTCAGCAGATTCAGCCGCTCGAGGCGATGGAGGAAAGAAGCACTCAGCAGCTCTCCGGTTGGCCGAATCTGATCGTCGTCTGGAGACGCGTGGACTGCGGTCCGAACGAGAGTGCGCGCCCGCCCGCTTCCAAGCAATAGCGCGCGACGAACGATCTGAAGCGGCGAAGAGCGACTAGGATCCGCCATTACTGAAGTACTCGCGTACGACCGGCTTCATTTCGAGAGGAACCACGTTGCTTTCCTGGTGGACATTGATCGGAACATTCGACGAGCTCGTGACGCCGCTGCTCCCGCCCGAGATCGAGCTACCGTCCGCGCCGGTCAACGGGGTCGAGCGATCCCCGGCTTGCGTCTGGTCGTTTCCGTCCCCGCTCGCCTGACCGGTGATAGTGAGCTTGACGCCGCTCACGTCCAGGGGAGTCGGCTTGGAATCCAGGAGGTTTGATCCTGGTCCTGCCCCCGCGCCACCGGAGTTGCTGGATTGTCCCTGTTGGATCTGCTGGCTGCTAGACGGCTGGCCCGACCCGGGCGATGTCGCGCTATCCGGTGAACCCGAGCCGTCGCTCGACGCGGCCTCGCGATCCAGCGAGGACTGTGCGTCTCCAGACGCACTCGCCTGATCGAGCGATTGCGTCGACGAGGCCTGGCTGAGGGTATCGTTGGAGCTTTGAGCTTGACCCGCCTGCTGCGATCCAGTGTCCTGCTGCTGGTTGGCGAGCCCGCGCTGGACCTCCTGTAATGCCTGACCAAGCTGAGCCTGGGTAGCAATCTTGCTGCTCGCCTGCTGCACGGCCGACGAAAGCGACTGCAGCGACTGCGATGCCTGGGCATTGTCATTCTGCTTCAGAGCATCGGACGCCTGCTGGGCGCTCTGGGAGATCGCGCTGTCGAGCGATCGAGTCTGCGCCGCGGCCTGCCCGAGCCGCGATGCGAGCTCCGACCGCGCTTCCGGCGATAGCTGGTCCAGCTGACGACTCAGATCGTTGAGCTGCGACGACGCCTGCTGGTACTCGCCCCGTGCGAGGCTATCGCTGATCGAGTGCGTCGCTGACGAATCCTTGAGCGCCGCGGCCAGCGCGTTCAGCGCCTGCTGCGCGGCAATCGATTGGCTCGCCTGATCCTGGAGCTGCTTCTGAAGATCGGCCAGCTGTGCCTGATACTGCTCCGGGGTGATCGACTGCGATGCCAGCTCTTGCTGCAGCACCTTGAGCTGCGGGACAAGCTGATCGCTGGTCGAGACTGTCGTTGGGAACTGGACCTGGGATGGGTCCATGGTCACGAAGGACGTTGGCGCCTGAGGATCCTGACTGGCGAGTCGGGCCAGCTCCGCATCGATTGCCTGACGTGGACGTGGAACGGTCAGCCCCATCGAACCGGCGACAGTGATCGCACCATACAGGATGGCCACAACCGCCAGCAGCTGCAAATCACGGCTCGGCCAGACCAGCGGAACCACCTCGCTTGGCTCGAGCTCACGAATGCGACCCGTCGCGACGCGAATCTGCGTTTTGACCAGGGGCTCATCCAGGCGACGCGCGAGAGTGTACTCGACTGCCGTCGCCAGCTGAGCGTGCAGACCGGCGCGTCGATCGACGAGGCGTGCTACCTCGAATGACGGAATCTCGTGGTGCATCGCCAGGTGGAACGCCCAGCCCAGCACGACGAAGAGCACAACCGGTAGCCAGGACGACATCGGGTGGAGGCTGATCACCTGCAAGACTTTCGCGAGCAGCAGGATCACCGCACAGAGGACGAGACCACGTGGCAGAATGAGGAGCGACCGAGCAAAGCGAACACGATTCCGAAAGGCCCACAGCCGGCCCAGCAGCTCGGTCACCGGGTACTGATCCGCCTGCCCACCAAGGTGAAGCGGACGGTTCGTCGGTGCCCCAAGGGCGGCCAGGTTGTTTCCGGTGCAGAACGGCCCAACCGTCACCCACCAGGTGACGTCTCGGATCGCTCGCTCGACTTTGTCGGTCAGTCGACGCCACGCCATCGTGCTGCCCTCCTAACGGGAGGCCCGGATCCCGTTGGACTATTGTACCTGACCTCAGCGACTGCCCCGACGCGAAGGACAAGCGCAAGTTCTATGCCGACACTCAGGCGAGCGCTGTCGAGAGCCTCGAGATCGCTTCTCGAAGACGCTTCGTCTCGGCTGTCAGCGCAAAACGAACGTATCCTTCGCCCTGTTTGCCGAAACCATTTCCTGGCGTGCAGACGATACCGGCTCGTTCGATCAGTGTCGACACGAAACCCGCCGAGTCGTAGCCGGCCGGTACCCGCGGCCAGACGTAGAACGTCGCACGGGGCACGTCTACGGTCAGCCCGATGGCGCGCAGTCCGCGCACCAGCACGTCGCGACGACGCTGGTAGACGTTGCTGTTACGGGCACTGATCTGCTCGGCCATCGAGAGGGCCGTGATACCGGCCTCCTGCACCGCCTGGAAGGCGCCGGAGTCAAGGTTCGACTTGATCTTTCGCAAGGCCTCGATGACCTCGGCGCGACCGACCGCGAAAGCGATCCGCCAGCCAGTCATGTTGAAGGTCTTGGAAAGCGAATGAAACTCGATTCCGACTTCCTTGGCGCCGGGTGCTTCGAGGAAGCTTGGGGGATGGTAGCCGTCAAAGGAGATTTCGGAGTAGGTATTGTCCTGGGCGACGATGATGTTGTGGCGCCGCGCGAAGTCGACCACCTCACGATAGAACTCGATCGGAGCAACCGCCCCGGTCGGATTATTCGGATAGTTGATGAACATCAGGCGAGCGCGCTGCCTGACCGACTCGGGAATGGCCTCGAGGTCAGGCAAAAACTGATTCTCGCGCAGCAGCGGCATCTCGTAAGGCTGTCCGCCCGCGAAGATTGTTCCGGCGCGGTAGACGGGATAGGCCGGGTCGGGAATCAGCACGACGTCCCCGGGATCGACCAGTGCCAGCGGCAGGTGGCCAATCCCTTCCTTGGCGCCGATCAGTGTCAGGACTTCGCGCTGAGGATCCAGGTCGACGCCGAAGCGGCGCCGATACCAGTCGGCCACCGCCTGTCGGAAGCGGTCAAGCCCCTCCGATTCCGGGTAACGATGGTTTACCGGATCACGCGCTGCCCTCGCGAGCGCACGGATGATCGGCGCGGGCGTCGGGATGTCGGGATCACCAATACTCAGACTGATGATGTCGATCCCGCGTGCCGCGGCTTCGCGTCGCTTCCGGTCGATCTCGACGAAGAGGTAAGGGGGTAGCTCGGCCAGCCGCCGAGCGACGGAAAACTCCTCGGTAATCACAGCCCTTCCTCCGCGCGAAGCAGGTCCTGATAGGTCTCTCGGCGCCGAATCAGACGGTGCTGGGTTCCACTCACCATGACCTCGGCCGGGCGTGGCCGAGCATTATAGTTCGACGCCATCGCGAACCCGTACGCCCCCGCGCTCATGATCGCGAGCAGATCGCCGGGCTGGACGCCCGGAAGCAGACGATCGTGCGCAAAGAAGTCTCCCGACTCGCAGATCGGGCCGACGACGTCGACGATCTCCTCGCCATCACATTGCCTTACCGATCGGATCTCGTGATAGGCATCATAGAGCGAGGGACGGATCAAATCGTTCATCGCGGCGTCGACGACGACAAACTTCTTGGCGCCGTTCTCCTTGCGGTAGAGGACGCGCGTCAGCAAAGCTCCCGATGCCCCGACGATATAGCGTCCAGGCTCACAGAGCAGCGTGACGCCGAGCTCTCGAATTGCTGGAAGGATTTTCGCAGCCAGGTCGGTTGGTCCCTCCGGCTCCTCGTCACGATAGCGGATGCCCAGCCCGCCTCCGACGTCGACGTAGTGCAGGTCGACGCCCTCCACACGCAGCCGGTGAACCAGCTCGACCAGCCGCTCGACCGCATCGGCAATTGGCTGGACGTGCACCAGCTGCGATCCGATATGCATCTGAATGCCAAGCGGATGAAGGTATTGATCGTCGCGTGCCCGACGATAGACCTCGATCACTCGGTCGGCCGGCACACCAAACTTATTCTTCCTCAAGCCAGTCGAGATGTACGGATGCGTGTGCGGGTCGACGTCTGGATTCACTCGCGCGGCGACGCGCGCAACCCGGCCCTTTTGCCTCGCTACCTCAGAGATCGCATCGAGCTCATCCATGGACTCGACATTGAGGAGCAGGACGTCCTCGTCGATCGCCTGCGCAATCTCGGCGCGCGACTTTCCGACCCCGGCAAAGACGATACGATCGGCTGGCACTCCGGCGCGTCGTGCTCGGAACAGCTCACCACCGGAAACAATATCGGCTCCGGCACCCAGCCCGGCCAGCAACCGCACGATCGATAGATTATCGTTCGCCTTCATCGCGTAGCACACCAGGTGCGGAACGCTCGCGTACGCCTGCTCTAACGCCTCGAAGCGCTCACGAATCGAGCGCTCGCTGTAGACGTAGACCGGGGTACCGTAGGTCGCGGCGATCTCGGAAAGAGCCACGCCTTCACAGGCGAGGCTGCCCTGCTGATACTGGAACTGCTCCACCGCGGCCGAATCTCCTCGTCCTTACTTCAAGACATCCTGCATAGTATAGAGTCCTGGAGGCTGCTGCGCGATGAACCGCGCTGCCCGGAGTGCGCCGAGCGCGAACGTGCGTCGGCTGAACGCTTGGTGCGACAGCTCGACCTGCTCCCCCTCGCCGATGAACAGGACCGTGTGCTCACCCGCGATTCCTCCACCGCGAATCGCGTGGACGCCGATCTCGCCCGGCTGGCGCGGGCTAATGCCATGACGTCCGTGGCGCTCGACCTCGGTCAGCGAGCGGCCCAGCGCCGACGCGACGGCATCTCCGAGAAGAATCGCGGTTCCGGACGGCGCATCTTTCTTATGTCGATGATGCGCCTCGATCAGCTCGACGTCGTACTCATCACCGAGTGCCCGCGCCACCTCGGGAAGGATGCGTGCCAGCAGGTTAATGCCCGGGCTGAGATTGGCGGCGATCAGCACGGGCGAACGGGCAGCACCTTCTCGGATAGCCCCGAGCTGCTCCGGCGACAGGCCGGTCGTCCCGATAACGTGTGGCAGGCCCACCGCCGCCGCCCGTGTCGCGAGCTCTACCGCTGCCGTCGGATTGCTGAAATCGAGCGCGACGTCGCCCGCCTTGAGCGCAGCCTCCAGATCGTCCGTGATCGGTACCCCCAGGGGACCGACACCGGCGATCACGCCGGCGTCAAGGCCAAGGCTCGGCGAGCCGGGCCGCGTCACCGCCCCGACAATCTGAAAGTCAGGCGAGGAAGCCGCCGCGTTGACGACCTCACGTCCCATCCGTCCGGCCGCGCCATGGATAATCAGCTTCAGCGGCATCGTATCAGTGTCTCTTCCCGACGACGTATGCGATTCGTAGCGTCTGGTGCACCCCGAATCGACACCGGTCACCCCGTGCCACGCGGCAAGAGTGACCGGTGACGATGACCCGACCTCCAGACCACCGCTTCCCCGTCATTCGTGGCTCGTCCTCCTGGCGTCGCCACGATGGCGCATTCTTCAGCATCGTGCCCCGAGATCCCTCGCGTTTCGCGCCACCTGTCGTGACGGATCTAGCCGGCCGCGACGGGCTGGAGAACCGGCGACGATCGCAGCACCTGCTCCAGCTTCTGTCGATTCGCCTCACCCATCGGGCACATCGGCAGGCGCAGCTCAGGCAAGCAAAGCCCGAGGATTCCGGCTGCTGTCTTCACCGGGATCGGGTTCGTCTCGATGAACATCGCCCGGCACAGATCGAACAGCTGGTAGTGCAGCTCGCGTGCACGCGCGACGTTTCCGGCGCGATACGCGCGCACCATCTCGCTCATCGGACCGGGCGCGATGTTCCCCACGACCGAGATTACCCCGGTCGCCCCGAGCGAGAGCATCGGCAGTGTCAGGGAATCGTCGCCCGAAAGCACCGCGAAGTCGGAGCGACAGCTCTGAACGATCTGGCTCACCTGATCCATACTGCCGCTCGCCTCTTTGACCGCGACGATCGTCGGGATCTTTGCCAGGCGCGCGACCGTCTCGGGAAGCATGTTCACACTGGTGCGACCGGGAACGTTGTAGAGGACCAGCGGCAGATCGGTCTCCCTGGCGATCGCCTCGAAGTGGAGGTAGAGCCCCTGCTGCGTTGGCTTGTTGTAATAGGGCGTGACGACCAGCGCAGCGTCCGCACCGATCTCCTTCGCCTTCTTCGTCATCTTGATCGTCTTGGCGGTGCTGTTGGTGCCAGTCCCGGCGATGACTGGGATCCTCTTATTCACCGTCTCGACGACGACCTCGATGACGCGAAGCTGCTCTTCTTCGGTCATCGACACCGACTCGCCGGTCGTCCCGCAGGGAACGAGTCCATCGGTGCCGTTCTGCAGGTGGAACTCCACCAGACGGCGCAGCGCCGGCTCGTCGATCTTGCCATCGCGGAAGGGAGTGATCATGGCGACGAGGCATCCCGAAAACACGCTACCTGCCCTCCTTATCTCTCCGCGCGTATCTCCCGAGGGATCATCGAGCCAGACCTGCCACGCGTGATCGGGCCTGACCCCTCACCCGGGAGCGCTGCATATTACCAGCCACGATTTGCTCGGCCGGCCGCCACCAAACCCGGTAGGCACTCGACGTTACACGTGGGAGATTACTGCTTGGTGAATCGGAACATAAGCCGCAACGCGCCCGTCGCACGGACGTTATGCTAGGTCACGCCCAAACTGCACGTTGCGCTGGACGCGTTCCTCAGTAAAGAGCCACCCGCCGTATACCTGGCTGCGAACAGCAATCCGCCCCGACGACTGTAGGAAGTCTAGCACGGCGTGTTAAAACGCGTCAAGAAAGATCGCCAGCCTGGCGCAGCCGGAGGCGGCGGACGGACGCGCGGGGAAGCCCGAGCACGCGCGTCTTCATCCTGACCGAGTACGCCGAGGAGTACGATGCGTTGGCGGTTCTGCGTGCTGCAGGCCCCCGGGTATCACTCGAACGGCGCCCACGGTCGCGCTCGTGAGGCGGTTTGCCTGGTCGTAGGCGAAGCTATCGGCGCCGACAGGCAGTCCGACGACGAAGAGGACCGCCTGCTGAAGGTCAACGGGTCCCGGGCCGTCGGCTATCGCTACGACCTCGACGGCAACCGCCGCGCCCTGCTCTACTGGCAGGAGGCCGCCCCGGTGACCTACACCTTCGACAAAGCCGACCGCCTGGGCTCGTTCCAGGACTGGGCCGGGCGTACCACCAGCTACCAGTACTTCCCGGACGGCAGCCTCAAACAGGTGACCAACGTCAACGGCACCACCGCGACCTACTCCTACGACAACGCGTTGCGCCTGACCGACGTGCTCACCCAGCTGGGCAGCAACACGCTCAGCCGGCACACCTATACCCTCGACGCCGTGGGCAATCGCACCCAGGTGAACGAGCTCCTCCCGCAGCTTGGTTTCGTCGGCACGACCACGCCCTCCCAGACCAGCTACGGCTACGACACGCTGTACCGGCTGACGAGCGTGACCGGTCCGAGCGGGACGACCAGCTACCGCTACGATCCGGTGGGGAACCGACTCACCAGGACTCGGGGGGACACGCTGAGCTACAGCTACGACCGGGCCGATCGAATCACCGCGGCGGGAGAGATCACCGATACCGTCAACGCCAACGGGAACCTGACTGCACGCGGCTCCGATAGCTTCCTCTACGACCAGGCAAATCGGCTGATCAGCGCGACGGTGGGTGGGACGACCACCACGGCCACCTACGACGGCGACGGAAAGCGGGTGAGCACGACGGTCGGGGGCGTGACGACCACCTACATGTATGACGTCAACACGAGCCTGCCGGTGGTGCTCGAGGACGGCCACTTCACCTATTTCTACGGACTGGGCCTGACCTACGCGGTCGATCAGAGCAACGGCCTGGTGCGGGTCTTCCACGCCGATGGTCTCGGCTCCGTCCGGGCGATCACCAACCTGGACGATCGGATCAGCGTGATCGAGACCTACCAGACCGACGCGTTCGGCGTCCCGACTCAGACCCAGGGCGGGGTCAGCCAGCCGTTCCAGTTCACCGGCCAGCAGCGCGATGCGGAGAGCGGGCTGTATTATCTGCGGGCGCGGATGTATGATCCGACGACAGGACGATTCATCGCTGGACGGTACGTTTCGACCGTCCGTGGAAGGCGCAATGCGACGTCGTTCGATCTCGGTCAAACGTCTACGAAGCACACCGGATGTCGTCATGAGCCGCCGGAATCCGCTCGGCACGGGAGTATCGAGCTGCCGTGGAGGTACCGGATCGAGGAACAGGATGTTCCTCTACGCCCCTCTACGTTCTTGGCGTCTCCGCGGCGAGTAATTCCCCGGTCTGGCCGGTCGGGAGATCCCGATGGCTCTACCGGATCCACTCGCTCGCGTGCGAGCGGACTGTATTGTAGATTGGCTTGGGGCGAAAGCTGGTGTCGACGAAGGTGAAGTAGTCGTTGTAGTCATGCGCCGGGGCAGGCAGCCGAAAGACCCACATGCACAATGCCCGGACCCAGGGCCACTCGCGGGCCGCCCTGCGATAGGCTTGCAGCGTGTAGAGAATGCGCTGGCCCGGGTGTACCGCCTTGGTCCAGCGTGGGCTGTCATTCCACCCTGCCTCGGTGATCAGCACCGGCTTCGCTGCGTCGCCGTTACGCTCCATGACCTGGCGAAGAAGCTCGGCCCGCGAGAAGTTCAGTCGATCTGGCCGTGGAGGATCCTCCGGTGGAAACTTCCAGCCATAGGTATGGACGCAGAGCGCGTCGAAGTAGCGCGCCGCGCCCAGATCGTACATCTGCTGGAGAAACGTCAGGTCTTCGATCGCTAGCTCGCTGTGCTCGACGGTCGGGGCAAGCCCGGCCGGCAGAATCGTCGCACCGGGGTGAGCCTTACGAATCGACTCCGCGGCAGTGGCCAGGAGCTCGACGTAGGACTCGGCACTGACCGGACGAAAGCCCCATTCGAAGCTTGTGTTTGGTTCGTTCCAGATAATGAAATACCTGACCGCGTCCCGATAGCGGTGGGCAAACTGGGCGACGAAGTTCGCGTAGTCGGGGTACCGATCGCGCGGCAGCAGGCGGGGAGTCGATCCCGCCGGTCGAGCCCAGGCGGGAACGAAATCCAGCCGCGCGATGACCTCCAGGCCCTGCTGATTCGCGTCGCGAATCACGGTGTCGGGATGCGCCCAGTCGAACGCGCCGGGCCTGGGCTCGATGTAGGCCCAGGGGAACAGCTCGACGATCCAGCGCGCTCCCATCTGCTGCACCATCTGCAGCGTCCGCGCGATCTTCCAGGGTTCGACCTCGTCCGACAGGCGCGTGTGGACGCCCTGAATGGTTCGTGGAATCGGCGGACTGACGCCATACGGGTGGCCCGCGTCGAAGAGAGAGCTATCGCCCGTCACGAGGGCAGCCGGCAAGGCAGCGGCGACGAGCGCCGATACCACGCGAGACCAGAGCATCCGCCGCGGAATCCGGATCGTCACGTGATCGACTCGGGCCCAAAGGCGTTGGGGAGAAGGTCTCGAATGCGCCACTCACGACGGTCACCGCGCAGATTCTCAGCGATGATCAGCGCGTCCTTACCGAACTCCCAGATCACCTGGCGGCACGCGCCGCACGGCGGCGTCACCATCTCCGCGTCAGTCACCACGACCACGGCTTTGATCTGACGCTCGCCCTTCCCGATCGCTCCGAAGATCGCCGCTCGCTCCGCGCAGATCGTCAGACCATAGGATGCGTTCTCGACGTTCGCGCCGGTGAAGATCTGACCGGAGCCGGACAGCACCGCCGCCCCGACGGCAAAGCGCGAGTAAGGCGCGTAGGCTGACCCACGCACCTTCCACGCCGCGGCCAACAGGTCTTCGACAATCCGCGTCTCAGGCCCGGTGCCCATTCAATCACGTCCAGACGTCGTACGCATCCCATTGGGCCCGGTAGACCCGTTTGGAGTTTCATCCTCTAAGCGCTTGATCCGCACGCGCGTCACCCGCCGCCCGCTGGCCGCGACGACGGTCAGCAGAGCATGATCAAGCTGTACCTTATCGCCGACCGTCGGGATGCGTCCGAGCCGCTCGTGCACCAGACCGCCGATCGTGTCCACCTCCTCCGCCACGAGGTCCAGGTTCAGCTCCTCGTTGGCGTCGTCGATCGTGACGCCGCCGTCGACCAGCGCCTCGCCCTCGGAAACCTTGACGATCTTCTGCTCCTCGGTGTCGAACTCGTCCTGGATCTCGCCGACAATCTCTTCCAGGAGATCTTCGATCGTCACGAGACCTGCAGTTCCACCGTACTCGTCGACGACGATCGCGATGTGTACGCGCTTCTGCTGGAGCTCGCGAAGTAGATCGCCGGTCTTCTTCGACTCCGGCACAAAGTAGGCAGGGCGGACAAAGTCGCCAACCAGGTCATCGAGCCGGCCGCTCACCGAGAGTGGCAACAGGTCCTTGCCGTAGAGAACGCCGACAACGTCGTCAATCGTATCACGGTAAACCGGCAGGCGCGAATAGCCTTCTTTAACCAGCGTGTCGATAGCGCCGCGTACCGTCGTGGCTGCCGGGAGCGCGACGATGTCCGGTCGTGGTACCATCACCTC
This sequence comes from Chloroflexota bacterium, assembly GCA_902810745.1. GTDB lineage: Bacteria > Chloroflexota > UBA6077 > FW602-bin22 > CADDYW01 > CADDYW01. The sequence goes on from CADDYW010000001.1 coordinate 192,544, forward strand.
GCGAACCGTCTTCTCCTCGAGCTCGAGGACATTGTCGATCATCGTCCGTTCCTGGCTCTCGATCAATCCCTCTTCTTCGCTCGCCGCCACCATCACCTTCAGCTCGGCTGGCGTCACCAGCGGCCCTTCGGGGACCGGACCGGCGCCGAGCAGTCGCGACAGCCCGTCGGTCATCCAGGACACGAGCTGGGCGATCGGCGAGATGATGAAGGCCATCGCTCGGAACGGAACCGCCAGCGCCAGCGCAAGCTCTTCCGGACGATTCGACGCGGCCGCGCGCGGAATCATCCAGCCCAGGATCAATGCGACGATGAGCGAGGTGACCCACGCGACGACGGTCCAGGATTGCAGCGGAACATTCATCAAGAGTTGGAAGGTGCAGAGTACTGCCGCGACCAGCGCGGTGAGCTTGGCGACGACCGCCGTCGAGAGATAGCGAGAGGGTCGCTCGGCAAAATCGACAATACGGTTCGCAGACTGCTCATCCTGTTCGGCCAGGCGCTGGATGCGCGCCCGGCTGAGCGACCCGATCGTGTGCTCCGCCAGCGAGGCGAGGAGATACACGACCGTCGCGGCGATCAGGATGAGCCAAAGGTAGAGAGTACTATCAGAGTCCAAACAGAAGCCTCCACAGCTCGTCAGGCAGGCGGCATTCGGCGCCGCCGCAGTGGACGCGCGGGAACGCCAACGACCACGGTTCCTGGCTCGACATCGTGGGTTACGACCGCGCCAGCTCCCGTCATCGCATCTTTGCCAACGGTGACCGGGGCGACCAGCATCGTGTCACTGCCGAGGCTGACCCCATCTTCGACGACCGTTCGGTTCTTTACGCCTGATTCGCTGTCAAAATTCGTCGTGATCGTTCCAGCACCAATATTCACGCCTTCGCCCACGTCGGCATCGCCGATGTAGCTGAAGTGATGCATCCTGGTGCCCGCGCCAATTCTCGAGTTCTTTACTTCCGCGTAGTTGCCGAGCTCGACATCCGCCTCGATCGTGGCTCCAGGTCGGAGATGGGCGAACGGTCCAATCTGAACGCGGTCGCCAACCTCGGCGCTCTCGACCACGGACATCTGGATGGTCACGTCCGAGCCGATACGCGAGTCGACAATGCGCGCGTGCGGCCCAATGCGGCATCGGGTGCCGATGACGGTGCTTCCTTCGATGAACGTCCCGGGATACACGATCGAATCCGTGCCAATCTTTACCCCGGCATCGATGTAGATCGTACGCGGATCCATCAGCGTGACGCCCGAGACCATCAGGTCACGACGGATGCGTTCACGAATGACCTCTTCGGCCATGGCGAGCTGAGCTCGGTCGTTCACGCCCGCCGTCACCGTCATCGGCGCTTCGATCGCGTAAACACGGCTGCCCTCGGATACTGCCAGCGCGACGAGGTCGGTGAGGTAATACTCACCCGATGGGGATGGCTTGACCGACGGCAGGTGCTCCCAGAGCCAGCTGGCATCAACGGAGTAGACGCCCGCGTTGATCTCGCGTATCTCGCGCTCTTTCTCGGACGCGCTGGCCTCTTCGACGATCGCGCTCACTCGACCATCCGCGTCACGGATAACCCGGCCGTACCCTCTCGGATCATCGGCTGGCGTCGCCACCAGCGCAATCATCGCGCCAGTCTCCCGTCGCCGCTGAACCAGCTCGCCGAACAGCGACGGAGTGAGTAACGGACAGTCGCCGTGGGCGATCAGGACGTCGTGGATGCGCGCGTCGCCCTGAAGCAGTGGCCGAGCTTGAAGCACCGCGTCGGCAGTTCCTCGCAGCTCCATCTGGCGGACGCATTTCGCGTGACCGCCGACGGCCGCCTCGACCGCGTCGGCTCCGTGTCCGACGACGACCACGACGCGCGTGACTCCGGATTCCCGTACCGCCGTGACGACGTAGTCGATCATCGGGCGGCCAGCGATGCGATGCAGCACCTTCGGCGTCGCCGAGTGCATGCGTTTACCCTGACCGGCGGCGAGAATTACCGCGGCGGTGTCTGGCATGACGCCTCCAATGCAAAACGGGCGCATCGCGCGCTCCTGCCCGTTTCCCCGCGTGATCCTGGCGGAAACGCGCCAGCGGGGAAAACCGAAGCGACGTGCACCCGTCTGTCTTGCTCGGATCGGGCCGTCCATCTCTTTTCATGCTGGATGGGCGACCCGCATGTACGGTCTTGTTCCACTTGTATCGGTTAGGGTTTCGTCCCGCGCCGGATCTGGGGGTCGCGCCGCCCTCGCGCGAGCCCGACAATTACGGCATACAATATTACACCCAATCTCGCGCGGCTGTCAAGGTTTGGTCGCTCGCTAGCTATGGCGAACGGAGCTCCACTGGGTGTCCTGCGGGAAGAATTCACGTCAAAGGTGACATCCGACCGACGGTCATACCGATGACCACCTCGAAACCCTTGCCTCGCAGTTGCTCCGCCACGCGCGCGGCATCGCCCGGGGCCTCGTGCAGGCTGATGACCGACGGGCCCGCTCCACAGAGCGACGCGACTCCTCCCGCGCGATCGATCTCCGCCACGATGCCCTCCACCGAGGGGAAGTGCTCGCGGGCGACGCGGCTGAATCCGCTGGGCAGGACCATGCCGCTGATCAGCTCGCCCCTGCGCAACGCCTCCGCGATTCGTGCCACCCCTGAGCCGTCTGACCAATCTTCTCTTCGCAACGCGCTGTAGAAGCGGCGAGTCTTGTCGGGGTAGGGCGAGCGCACCGGCACGACAACAACCCAGAGCCGCGGAGTCGGCAGCGGCTGAAGCTCATCACCAGATCCGGTTGCCAGCTGCGTACCCCCGCGCAGGAAGAATGCAACATCAGTACCCAGAGACCGTGCGACGCCTTCAAGCCTCGGCTCGTCCCAGTCGAGCTGCCACAGCCGATTCAGGGCGACGAGCGTCGCCGCCGCGTCCGAGCTACCACCGCCGAGACCCGCTGCGATCGGTATCGCCTTCTCGAGGGAGATGTGCGCGCCTCGCGAAGTTCCCGCCATCTCCTGGAGCGCCCGAGCAGCACGGAAAACGAGATTCCCTGGATCGGTTCCGAAGCCACGGAGATTCGACTCGATCGTCAGCCCATCTGCCTCGCTGAACACCAGGCGATCGGCCAGATCTATCGCCTGGAGAATCGTCACGACCTCGTGCAGGCCGTCGGAACGTCGTCCAAGAATCTCCAGGCCCAGGTTGACCTTCGCGCGAGCCAGAGCCGTCAGCATCGCTACACCAGTCCTCGCTGCTCCAGTGTGCGGACCAGCCGCTCCCACTCGGGAATCGACAACGTCTGCGCCCGACGGGACGGCTCGATTCCAGCCGCGCGCAGGATCTCGGGTGCCTGCCCGGGTGGCATCCAGAGCCGCTGAGCCAGCGCGTTGTGCAGCTGTTTCCGCGGCATCGCGAATCCGGCCGAGACGACCCTGAAGAACTTGTCGGTCGGAACGGCGATGGCCGGCTCGTCGAAGACGTCGATCCGAAGCACGATCGAGTCGACCTTCGGACGCGGATAGAATGCACCGGACGGGACACGGGCAACCAGGCGAGGCCGACCGTAGACCTGCACGCTGATGGCCAGAAGGTTGAGATTGCCAGGAGGGGCAAGGATGCGGTAGGCGACCTCACGCTGGACCATCACGACCATCAGGACCGGGCGGCGACGCGCCTCGAGAAAATGACGCAAGGCGGGCGAGGTAATGTAATAGGGAAGATTGGCGATCACCTTGTAGGGTCGATCCCCGGTCAGCGCGACCGGATCGATCTCGAGCACGTCCTGCTCGACAATCTCGACCGTTGGAACGAGCTGGAACATCTTGCGAAGCGCTCGGACGAGACCACGATCGATCTCCACGGCGATGACACGGCCGGCGCGCGCCGCCAGGTGGCGAGTCAGGTGGCCGAGCCCCGGGCCGATCTCGAGGACGAGGTCGTTTCGATCGATCTCGCCGGCATCCGCGATCTTGCGCAAGATGTCATCATTGACGAGAAAATTCTGGCCAAATGCCTTCCGTGGCCGTAATCCCAGATCCTTCAGGAGAGTACGAATGGCAAGGGGAGCGTCCGGAGGTTCTCCGCGATGGATCGTCGGCTCGCGCCGGTCGAGCGGCTCCTCGCCGGGCCCGGGCAGCGGAATGGAGTGCATATCACTGCCTTTAAAGAACCACGGGGGAGACGATCGATCGGTCTCCCCCGTGGTCGTGCATCCACTCTCCGGTCGTGCACCCGCCTTTGATCAAGGCTTACCGGCTTACCTGCGCCAATCAGCTCAGGTCAGGTAGCCCTGCGGCACCCGGAAGGATCTGCTTACCGTTGCTTTCTTCCGAACCTGGCGGGGTTCACAGGCTTCCGCCGCGCAGGACCCAACCGTCGTCGCCTATGCACGCACGTAGTCCCGACAAACACTGGACCGGGGGCGGGAGTTCAACCCCGCTAGAGCGGTTTGCGGGTACAGGGCACCGCTAGCTCCCCGTCTAGCACGACCAGCATTCATGATACTCGTGAAAGGAAGCAAACGTCAAGCCGCGCTGCCACGGAGACGCTTGCCTCACCCGCTCGCCCATGGCATAATCGCGGGGGGTGAGGGGTACGATGACGATTGAATCCGAAAACCTGGTGACGTTGAAGTCGACCAAGGCACAGCTCGAGGTAGGCCTCATTTACCTGAAGCGACGCCATTCCGAGCTTGAGCGGCAGCTCGCCCTCGTGCAGAGTCAGCACAACCGGACCCGACTTCATCCTGACGCGCTCCTCCAGCTACAGCGGACCGTGCAGGATCACGCGATCGAGATCGAGCGACGCAAGCGCGAGATTCAGGAGCTGGACGAACGGATCCATCTTGCCCAGACGCAGACGGAGCGCAGCGGCCTGCAGTATCTCTCGGCCGAGCACGCGGCGGTCACCGCGCAGATCAGCGAGATCCGCGAGCAGATCCTCGCATCGCTGCGGCAGCTCGCCGGGCCACTTCGACGGTACGAGGAGCTGGTCGAGCACAAGAATCGACTCGTCCGCGACATCGCCGAGCGCACCGGGCGGGACCAGGCCTACGCAAACTATATCGAGAGCGCGCTCCTTCGCCAGTCCGAGTACGTCGACGACGTCAAGTACACCGTCGAGACGCTTCGGCGCCAGCGCGTCGTCGCCTGAGCAATCAATCGATCAATCAGCCAAAGAATGTCCAGTCGGGGCCCAGCAGCGCATCGAGCTCGTCGCCGTTGATCGTCTCCACCTTCTTGAGGTGCTCCGCGACCTCGACGAGCTTATCGCGCCGCTCGGACAGAATCGCGCGGGCGGTTGCAAATGCCTGATCAATCAAACGCATCGCCTCGCGGTCGACGTTGGCGGCGATTTCGCTGCTGAGTGACCCACCGTCACGGGGCGGCGTCGCAACCACGCCGAGCTCGCTCATCGCGAACTCGGTGACCATCCGTCGGGCAAGGTCGCACACTGCTTCCAGGTCCTGGCGTGCACCCGTCGTCACGTCACCAAAAATCAGCTCCTCGGCCGCTCGGCCCCCCAGCAGCGATGCCATCCGCGCGGTAAGCTGTGCCCGACTTGTCAGGTAGGAATCTTCCTTCGGCGCCTGGACCGTCACGCCCAGTGCCTGGCCGCGCGAGATGATCGAAACCTTCTGGACCGGGTGCGCGTGCTTGAGCGCCTTCATCACGAGCGCGTGCCCGACCTCGTGGTAGGCAATGATCGACTTCTCATACTCGGTGACGACACGGCTCCTTCGCTCCGGGCCTGCGACGACCCGCATAATGCCCTCTTCGAGGTCTTCGCGGCCAATCGCCGGCTTATCCGATCGTGCCGCCAGGATGGCCGCCTCGTTCAGCAGATTTGCCAGGTCGGCGCCTGAGAATCCGGACGTCTGCTGGGCGATCGCCGCGAGGTCTACCCCCGGCGCGAGTGGCTTGCTGCGCGCGTGAACTTCCAAGATTGCTCGCCGGCCGTTGATGTCGGGGGGATCAAGCATCACACGCCGATCGAATCGCCCCGGACGGAGCAGCGCCTGGTCAAGAACGTCGGGACGGTTCGTCGCCGCGATCACGATGACGTTCGTATTGGCGTCAAATCCGTCCATCTCGACGAGGAGCTGATTCAGCGTCTGCTCGCGCTCGTCGTGCCCGCCAACGTTGTTCCCGCGATGCCGGCCAACCGCGTCAATCTCGTCGATAAAAACGATACAGGGCGCGTGTCGCTTGGCCTGACGGAAAAGATCGCGCACGCGCGAAGCACCAACGCCGACGAACATTTCGACGAACTCGGAACCGCTGATGCTAAAGAATGGCACACCCGCCTCGCCCGCGACCGCTCGCGAGATCAGCGTCTTCCCCGTGCCCGGCGGCCCGATCAGGAGCACGCCCTTCGGAATTCGTGCCCCCATGCTCCGAAACTTCTCCGGCTTCTTCAGAAACTCGACGATCTCCGCGAGCTCCTGCTTCGCCTCCTCAACCCCGGCCACGTCGGCGAAGGTGACCGTCGGTCCACCCTGAACGAACCGTCTCGCACCGCTCCGCCCAAACGACATCACCTGGTTGTTGGGTCCACCCCGTCGCATCATGAACCAGATCAATCCGGACAAGAACAGAAGCGGGAGCAGTGCGGCGATCGAGCTCGCGCCAATTGGCCGGCTTGTCGCGTCCACGACCACCACGGTGACGCCGTCGTGACGCAGCTGCTCGGTCACGGTCTGCTGCTCTTCTTTGGCAGCTTGATACTGCTGCCCATTGACCGAGGTCGCGTATAGCGTATTGCTGGTGATCGTTACCTTCGCGATCTCGTGGCGATCCGCCATGTTCAAGAGCTGGCTGATCGGCACGACTGTTGGCTGCGGACTCGTATCCCGCGCGAACAGGATCGCGACAGATACACAAACGACGAAGAAGACAAACGCAGCCGCCAGCCAGATGCGACGCGGAAGCATTCGCAATCGCCACCTGAGCCTCTTCATGCAGTAATCCCCACTTTTTCCTGACCCCCCGGGGCTCGCGCGTCCGAAGCGGAACCCTCCGGATCCACTGGCGATGATCCTACCTGGGGGTACGCAGTATAGACCGCGACTCTCGCGCAGCGGACGCGGCGACTCGAGCGGACGCGACACACGGACGCCCGCAGCGGCTACTCTGCCACTCGAGCTGATTGCGCCCGTGTCTGTGCGGGCCCGGACGACTCACGCCACGCCAGCGACGACAGTGCAGCGGCGGAGGGAGAAAAGAATGCCTCCCCAGTTCGCTCAACGCATCAAAACGGGACAGGCGAATTATACCACGGGTCGGGGCAACTGTCAGACTAGACCGTCTCGATGACCTCGTCCAGGGCGAGAGCCAGACTACCGAACGCCCCACCGATCGGTCCTATCTCGCAGTAGGTGGAATGACCTCCCTCGAAGGTGGCTTCCACGCAGAGGCTGTGCGGCACTCCGTCGGTCAGATCAGGGGATTCCGCGGGCAGACTCGTGGGCAGCTTGAGAAGGTCGGCAACGCCACGAACCGGCACCTTGACCGTGGCTCCGCGCTTCCGATCGGCGTCACCAAAGCGATACTCGACCCAGATCTGCAGCTTGACAATCTTCCGTCTCGATACGTTCGCCACTGGGCCCTCCCTATAGCATCGAGCAGAAAGGTTGAACTATCGGGCAGACGGCTGTCTCCCTCTCCCCGTGGCAGAGGGCCGAGGTGAGGGCGTGGATCCGCGGCATAACGTATGGTCTCCGCCCCTCACCCTTACCCTCTCCCAGAGGGGAGTTGACGGCTGCCAGCTCATTCATACCGCCCCGCGCTCTAGGTGCCGCTGTCAGCGACGCGGCTGGCAATCACGACCGTTCGTTCGCTGTAATCGTGCTGGAGCGGCAGCCAGCTCCCCGTGCACGTGATCAGGGTGACAACCTCGTGTGGTGTCGGCGCCACGACCTGGAGATCGTCGTTGGCGACGACCTCGACGGTGTCGACGCGATAGGTGACGACCGCGGCTCTGGTGTACAGACGAATCACGTCGCCACGACGCAGGCGGCCGATGTTGGCGAAGACGTTGCCGCTCGAGATACTCTCGACGTGGCCGGCCAGTACGACGTTACTCCCTTGCAACGGCTGCGCCGTTCCCTGAAGGTGACCGGCGGCGAATTTCGGGATCTGCCACTGGCCGTCGACGATTGGCGATTCGACCACCTTCGCGTCGAGGTGGATGGCCGGGGCCTGGATTCGGATCGCGGGCTCGGCCGGTACAGGGGTCGGCGTCGCCGTGTCGGGTGGGGTTACCTCGGGAAGAACCGGCGATGGTAGAACGGCTTCCGGTGGCGAATCGGTCGCGCGTGCGGACGGGGTCTCTGCGACGGACGGCTGTGGTGTTGCCGAGGGCAGCGGCGCGATCGTGAACGTCGGCTGCGGCGTCCACGCATCGGGTGTATCGGGCTGCAGATCGGCAACCGCCCGCTCCGCCTGCGCCTGCTCGTAAAGGCTGTAGCCGTAGATGGCGCCGGTACCGACGAGGAGTACAAGACCACCCACGATGAGTGCGTTGCTCAGCCAGCGCAGCAGAACACGCATCCTTCCCTACCCCTGGCCCCACCTGATCTCACATTCCGATGCACTCCGGCAATGTCCGAAACGTCACACCGCCAGCGTTCCGAATCGGCATGACCCGCGAGTCGTGCCCCTGGCCCTTTGCTATTGTAAGTATACGACAGGACGTTACTGCACCTCGGGTAGGACGACCATCTCGCTGAGCGGGTCCGCGTCGCTTCGAGCCAGAACCGCGCGAAGCAACAGGTCGGGACGACGCCAGTAGGTGCGCTGCAATGCCATCGCCCGTCTCCAGCGCGCGATCGCCTGGTGATTGCCCGAAAGCAGCACGCTCGGCACCCTCCAGCCACGGTAGGTCGCCGGTCGAGTATACTGCGGATACTCGAGCAGACCGCTGCTGATCGATTCTTCGGCGAGCGATTCGGGCGCACCGAGAACTCCCGGCACCAGTCGCGCCACCGCGTCGACGAGCACCATCGCGGGCAGCTCCCCTCCGGTAAGTACATAATCCCCGATCGAGATCTCCTCCGTGACCAGGTGCTCGTGGACCCGCTCGTCGATCCCCTCGTAGTGGCCACAGATCAGGATCAGATGCTCGCGCTTCGCAAGCTCCTGAGCGATGCGCTGGTGGAAGGGGCGGCCGACCGGCGTCAGCGCGATCACGTCCGCGTTCCCCGACCATCCCTCCCGACGGGCCTCCTCCCGGACGTACGTAACCGCGTCGAAGATCGGGGGCGCCTTCATCACCATTCCCGCACCGCCACCGAATGGATAATCGTCGGTGGTGTGGTGACGGTCAGTCGCGAAGTCACGGATATCGTGAACCCGGATCGTGATCAGGCCCGCCTCCACGGCCCGCTTCAACACGCTAACGTCGAAAGGCCCCCGGAACATCTCCGGGAAGATCGTGAGCACGTCAAAACGCATCATCCCCGGAACCATTCCTGCTGCAGTCGCGTGATCTGACCGGTCGTCTGGAGCGCGACGATCTGATCGTCGATCGCGCGCAGGAGCTTCTGATCCGCGCGTCGGACGGCGATCACAAACGGCGTCGTCGTCAGGCGCTCCGGACGAACCACCAGACCCGGGATCTGTCGGGCCCAGATCTCGGCGGTAACCGCGTCGAGGACTGCGCCGCGGAGCGTACGCTGCCCAAGCGTGGCCCGGATCTCCGACTGATCATCGAACTGCTTGAACTGGTAGCCCGAAAGCTTGGCGCGAAGCTCGTCCTGGTAGAGGTCGGCGTCCGAGCCGCTTTCGATCCCGATCGATCGGGGCAGCACCGCCGGATTCTCGAGCAGCACCAGCCCATCGTCGAAATAGGGAACGCTGTAGTCGATCGTCTTTCGGTCATCGGCACCCGGAGAGATGCCACCAATGATCGCATCGAACTTTCCGACCTCGAGCGCATCGAAGATGCTCCCGAAATCGATGGAAACGAAGCGCACGCTCACTCCCAGACCCCGCGCCACTCGGTTTGCCAGGTCGACATCGAATCCGGCCAGATGCCCGTGTCCGTCGTCCACCTCGAACGGCGGGTAGCTTGGATCCAACCCGACGACAAGAACGCCGGCTTGCTGAACGCGTTGCAAACTCAGGTCCGGTGGAGGACGCCCTGGACGCAGGATCCAGACGGCGACCACGGACGCTACCAGGAGCACCGCGATGGCGAGCGCCGGGCGGAGATCCACCTTCGACCACACGGGCCTAGTTCCAGGTCACGAGCTTGCGCTCGGAAACGACCCGAGCGTACACCTGAACCGTTCGACGGGCAATAGCATCCCAGCTGTATTGCTCCACGACCATTCGGTACGCTGCCTCTGCCCGCTGCCGGGCCCAGTCGGGGTGATCCAGAGTATGACGGATACCCCACACGAGCGAGTCGACATTGTCCGGGAACACCGTGATGCCGGTCTCCGCGTGTTTGACGACCTCGACGAGCCCTCCGACCTCCGACACGACGACCGGCGTTCGCGCTGCCATCGCTTCGAGCGCGACGATTCCAAAAGGCTCGTACAGGCTGGGAAATACCGCGACATCGGCGACGCGAAAGAGACGATCGCGGGTCGCGTCCGGTATGAAACCGGTGAAATAGCAGTTGGCACCCACGCCAAGGTCGCTCGCCCGCTGGCGAACTGCTCCGAGCGATTGCCCCGTACCGGCGACGATAAGCTTTACCCCGGGCCGTTCAGCGAGCAGTCGCGGCATCGCCTCGACCAGCAGGTGGACGCCCTTCTCATAGACGACCCGTCCGACGTAGAACACGATCTTCTCGGTGGGATCGGCGAATCCCAGGCGGAACTCGGTCAGATCCTCGTTCTGCAGAACGTCGAAACGCGTGGTATCGATCCCGTTCGGGATGACGTCTACCTTGTCCGCCGGCACGCGAAGGGCAGTCTGCACCTCACCGGCCATGAACTGGGAGCAGCAGATGATTCGCCAGGCCTCGTAGGTCAGCCACCACTCCGCGTTGTGGATTGCCTGCGGGATCTCGCCGTTGACCGAGCCTCGCCCCCGCCCGTACTCGGTGGCGTGGATCGTGGCAAGGAGTGGCACCTTGTACGCGTGTTTCAGCGACACGGCCGCCTGGCCAACCAGCCAGTCGTGAGCGTGGACGAGGTCGAACGGCCCGACGGCGTCCCACAGCTTTCGTGCCGTCTCCTCCAGGGGAGTATTCGTTCGGGTTGCGGTGACGAAAAAGTTCGGCATGGGCGCGGACGGGGGATCGACCCGATGGATGGTGATTGAGCCCGCTCCGCTATCGCTCTCCGTGGACACGCGCACAAGCTCCTCCGACGCACCGCCAGCCCATCGAGGAGTTACCAGGTGGATATCGACTCCCTCGCGAGCCAGGGCCGGCAGTAGCTCGGCAACGTGTTTTCCGAGGCCGCCAACGACGTGCGGCGGATATTCCCACGATAGCATCAAAACTCTCACAAATGAGCGCCCTCCGGCCGGTTCAACCATTTGCCATAGATTTCGTAGACCCAGCGTCCCCGACGAAAGCCGTAGCGCTCGTAAAGCGCTTGGGAGCGATGGTTATCCTCCTGGGTCGTCAGCCTGACGCGCCGTGCGCCAGCCTGATCCAAACGCATCAGCGCCTCGACGAGCAGTGCGCTCCCGAAGCCCCGCCCCTGCTCGCGCTCGTGAACGGCGAGACGATCCAGGTGGCCATCGCGATGATACACGGTGAATCCGGCGTAGCCGACAATCTGACCGTCTGCGAGCCCGACGATGACGCCGACGCTTGGCAGAGAAACGTAAGCATCCCACTCTTCCGGGCTGTTCCACCACAGCCAGGGAAACGAATGTCGCTCCACGTCCAGAATCGCATCGCGGTCCTCGTGCCGATACGATCTCACCTCGAGAGCCGATGGCCGCGGCTCGACACGGCAGTCGGGCCGCTCATATTCGACGATCCGCTCGACCACCTCGAGGCCAGCTTCACGACAGAGAACCGGGTCGACTGCATTTGGGCCGTAGTCGACGATGACCATCTGGACCCCCAGACTAGTCAGCGACGCCAGGACCGCGGAGAGCAACAGCGCGCGATGTTTGCCATCACTGACCTCGATGAGCTCGGCAATATCCGCACGGCGACGCCACGGCCCCGCGACCACGTACTGTCGTCCGCCGTCGGTCACGAAGGCCATGCCGGGATTCTCTCGAACGTGCTCGGCAAGAGTGCGTGAGCTGAAGCGGCTGCTCAGCGGAAGACGAACGCGCGAGGCCCAGGCAGGTGTGAGAGACTCAATGACCGGCGGTCTGTTCTCGTGGCTCGAACAGCCCCGTCTCAGCAAGTGAACTATGGTGTCTCCTCCACGGGGAAAACGAAGGTCGCAGCTCCTGGCCCGCCCGATCGGCGGATCTCAACCACGGATCGTTCCGGACCTTCGGGCCCATACGTATTCAAAACTCCGGTGGTCGCGGTCGAAAGCACTTCGCGGGCAACCATCTGCCGCGTGGGGTCACCGCGCCTGGCAGCACGACCCACCGCATCCCCGACGATCTTGACCCCATCGTAGCCCAGGGCTGCCGCGGTGAGAACCGGCGCCGCACCTGCCATCCTCTGGGCGAAGCGGCTCCAGGCGGCAGGATCTGCTGGTGGGGCGGCTAGCGGAACAATGTAGTCGAACCCGTCGTCGGCGGCCCAGCCCGCGAGCGCGGGCGTATTGCACCAGGCGGCGACGCAGACGACGCGGTTCACCGTCGCGCGTCTAAGGGCCATCTCGAGTCGATCGGCCGTTCCAGCACAGATCACGTCACGCTCCCCGTCCTCGACCACCACTCCACTGCCGATCAGTGCCGCGCGACAGGCCGCGACGACACGCTCCGGAGAATTGGTCGGCGCGTCGTGCGCCGATGCCAGGTAGCGGCGGAGCGCTCGCGACATCGCGTCCGGACCAGCCACGAGCGGATAAGAGCCCGAGTTTCGATCGACCGGCTGGGCCGCCAGCCAGATCAGCCCTGCGACTCGGTAGCGCCGTGCCACGCGCGTTGTGTCGGATGCGACGTGCCCGACGACCGCGACCACGTCCGGGTCCGCGACAACATCCTCCGGCGCCGACGCCGAGCCCTCATCTGTCGCGACGATTTCGACGCGGTAGCCGCCGATGCCCCCTCGCTGATCGATCTCGTCGACGGCGAGGCGCGCACCGGCCAGGATGCTCAGCCCCTCGGCGGTAAGCGGACCGGAATATGGAGCGACTACCGCCACCTTGATTATACCGTGCCACGGACTCAAAGCGCGGCACGCCGATAGCGAAAGCGCCGTCATCAGGAGAAGCAATACCGTCACGGGCTGAAGACGCCCACGCTTCCGCCGTCGGACCCACGAATACACGTCGCGCCAGCCGCGGCCCGTCACCCTATCCCCTCGCGATGCCGCCTACGTCGTTCGCCCAGTCCACTACCCTTGAATCCGCACACCGTCGAGCGACACGATCCCCATCGGAGTAATCTGGAGACCCTTTACCGACGGACGGACGAGATCGTACTCCGTATCGAAGTAGAGCGGTATGACCGGGCAGTCATCGATGATCTGCTTCTCAGCCTCGCGGTAGAGCGCGAGGCGCCGCTGAGTATCCGGCTCCGCGGCCGCGCGGGCCAGGAGGTCGTCAACCTTCGGGCTATCATACCCGGTCTCGTTCGACGGACTGCTGCCATTGAACAGCAGGTCGACGAAATCCTGAGGATCCGGGTAGTCGGCCGCCCAGCCAAGAAAGAACATCTGAACGCGATGCTGTGCCAGGTCGTCGAAAAAGGTGTTCTGAAGCTGAACGACCTGGATCGTCACGCCCAGCGTCTGGTGGTACATCGTCGCGAACGCCTCGGCGACCTGGCCAGAGCCACCCGGCACGGAAAGCACGATCGGCGGTAATGCGTCGACCGAGCGATACGACGACTCGGCAATCAAACGTTTCGCCTCGGCCGGGTCGAACGGAATGCCCGTGAACGACGGATCGTGCCCCGGTAGTCCCGGCGGGAGAACCCCATTCGCCACGGTCCGGGATCCTCGCAGCAGGCCATTCACCAGGGCCTTCTTGTTCGTCGCATAGGCGAAAGCCAGCCGAACCTTCGGATCGTCGAATGGCTTCTGGTGAACGTTGAAGCCAATGTAGGAGAAGCTGAGCTGGGGGATCGTCTTGAGCTGGTCGTGCAGCGGATTCTGCGGATCGGTGACGCGTGCGATGTCGCCGACGCCGACCGGTGCGACGTCCAGCTTTCCCTGCTGATACAGAGAGAGCGCGGACTGTGGACCGATGTAGTAGTCGACCTCGTTCAGCGTCGGTCCGGACCGATAGTAGTTCGGATTCCGTACCAGCACAATCTGCTGGTTGGGCTGCCAGGACTTGAGCATAAACGGGCCGCTCCCGTTCGGATGCATGTACCAGCTGGCTCCCGACTCGACGTTTCTCTGATCGACGACAAAGGCGGTCGGGTAGGTGAGCTTGGAGAGGAAATACGTCTTGGGCGAATCGATCGTGATCTGCAGCGTATGCGCGTCGATCACGACGATCCCTGACACGGACGACGCCTTGCCCTGGAGACGATCGGACGCGCCGACGATATCGCCAAGGTAGGTCGCCGCCACCGGCGAGCGCGTCCGTGGGTCCAGCGCGCGTTCGAGGCTGTATTTGAAGTCCTGAGCCGTGATCGGTTGACCATCCTGGAAGCGAGCGTTGTCGCGCAGGGAGAAGGTGTAGGTTCGGCCGCCGTTCGAGACGGTCCACGACTTCGCGATATCGGGTTCGACCTCGAGCTTATCGTTGAGTCGTACCAGTCCCGAGTAGATCTGGAGCAGGTACGTCCAGGAGGTTACGTCCTGCGCAACGGCAGGATCCAGCGTTTCGGGCGGCGCGGCCGCCAGGCGGAGCGTTCCTCCGCTCCCTGCGAGAACACCACCAACGCGGTCCCGGATCGTGGTGCACGCAGTCAGCGCTGGCAGCAGGAGGCAGAGCACAAGGAGGAGCCGAGCCACTCGTCCGAAGGCTGCCCCTGCCAAGACGGTGCGATATCCGCCCGCGGGCACCTTCTCCGACAGAACGCTGTCGGCGTGCAAACCGACAGCTACGTGCCCGGCGTCGGGTTTACGTCTCACTCCGGCTTCCACCGCAAGTTTGGACGTCGGACCGCCGCGACCTCGTCCAGTCGCCCGATCTCCGTCGTGTGAGGCGCCTGCTTGACCAGGTCTGGATTCTCTTCGGCCTCTCGCGCGATAGCCAGCATCGCATCCGCAAACTGGTCCAGCGTCTCAAGGCTTTCGGTCTCGGTCGGCTCGATCATGATCGCTTCCTCCACGACGATAGGAAAGTAGATCGTCGGTGGATGGAACCCGTAGTCGATCAGGCGCTTGGCAATGTCGAGGGTACGGACGCCGGTCGAGCGCCGCTGGCGTCGCCCCGAGAGCACAAACTCGTGCTTGCATCGACGGTCGACGTAGAGGTCATACGCTGCCTTGAGGCGCTGCATCAGATAGTTCGCGTTCAGGACCGCTGCCTCGCCAACCTTCTCCAGGCCTTCGGCGCCGAGCGATCGAATGTAGGTATAGGCGCGCACCATCATCCCGAAATTGCCATAGAACGCCTTGATCTTGCCAATCGACCGCGGACGATCCATATCGAGGTAATACTCGACTGAGCCATCGGGAAGCTGGCGTCGCGCGACGACGGGCACGGGAAGGTAGGGGGCGAGATGGGCCTTGACCGCCACCGGTCCAGCCGGGGGACCTCCGCCTCCGTGGGGCGTAGTGAACGTTTTGTGCAGGTTGAAGTGCATCACATCCACGCCAAGGTCGCCAAATCGTGCCTGGCCGAGCATCGCGTTCATGTTCGCTCCATCGCCGTACACCAGTCCCCCGACCTCGTGGACGGACGCGATCACCTCGAGGATGTGCTCGTCGAACAGACCAAACGTACTTGGAATCGTAATCATGAGCGCGGCAACGTCCGGTCCCACGGCCGCGCGCAGAGCATCGAGGTCGAGATTGCCGCGGGCATCCGACGGAATCGATTGGACCTTGTACCCGACCATGGTCGCGGTGGCCGGGTTCGTGCCGTGCGCCGAATCGGGAATAAGCACGCGCCGACGATCGACGTCGCCACGCTCGGTGTGGTAGGCGCGCACCATCAGCATTCCGGTTAGCTCTCCGTGCGCGCCAGCCGCCGGCTGCAAGGTCACCGCGTCCATGCCGGCGATCTCCGCCAGGTACTGCTGGAGCTCGTACATAAGCTGCAGCGCTCCCTGGACAGTCGACTCGTGCTGGTACGGGTGAATCAGGGTAAAGCCAGGCAGGCGTGCTGCATCCTCGTTCACCTTCGGGTTGTACTTCATCGTGCAGGACCCGAGAGGGTAAAACGTCGTATCAATGCAGACGTTCTTCTGGGACAGCCGCGTGAAGTGGCGAACCACGTCAAGCTCGCTGACCTCGGGGAGCGGCAGATCCTTTCGGAGAAAGCGGGACGGGACGATGGAGTCGACGGGCTTCGAAGGTACCTCTGATTTCGGAAGCGAGGCCGCGGTACGCCCTGGTGAGCTGCGTTCGAAGATCAATGGCTCAGGCATCGCTCGCCCCCTCCGATCCCGCCGCTGCCGGCACGACGTGCGCCGTGACCTGCCGCAGGATGCTCACCAGCCGATCCATGTCGACCCTACGGTTCATCTCGGTCGCACAGAACAGAAGCGCATCCGCGAGATCTGGATAATCACGCCCCAGCTCGTACCCTCCGATGATTCCGGCGTCCCGAAGCCGCGCGTTGATCGTCTCCGGGGATACCGGGCAGCGAACAACGAACTCGTTGAAGAAAGGTGACGAAAACGCGAGCTGAAATCCTGGGATCGCGGCGATCTGGTCGGCCAGGTAGTGCGCGTTGTGCAGACACAGCTCGGCGACCTGGCGCAGACCGGTCTTTCCGAGGTAGGAGAGGTACACCGTGGACGCGAGCGCGCACAGCGCCTCGTTCGAGCAGATATTCGACGTCGCCTTCTCCCGACGAATGTGCTGCTCTCGCGTCTGAAACGTCAGTACGAATCCCCGCTGCCCGCGCGTATCGGTTGTCGCGCCGACGATCCGCCCGGGAATGTTTCGGATGTACTTTTCGCGCGTCGCAAAAAGCCCCAGGTACGGTCCTCCAAAGGTCGGCGGAATTCCCAGCGGCTGCCCCTCGCCAACGACGATATCGGCGTCCATCTCCCCCGGCGGCGTTAGAATCCCCAGGGCGATCGGATTCACCACGACGACCAGGAGTGCCCCGGCATCGTGGGTGGGACGGGCGAGCTTCGAGATATCCTCGAGGCAGCCAAAGAAGTTTGGATACTGGACGACCACGCAGGCGACGTCGTCGTTCAGGTGGGGCAGGATCTGGTCAGGCTCCAGGGTACCGCTGCTTCCAAACGGGTCCGAGATCACGGAGAACGCGAGTCCCTGGACGTAGGTCTGAATGACCCGCCGATATTCGGGATGCACCGACGCGGCCAGCAGGATTCTGTCTCGGCCGGTGACGTTCGCCGCCATGATCGCAGCTTCGGCCAGGGCACTCGCACCGTCGTACATCGATGCGTTGGCGATGTCCATGCCGGTGAGCAGCGCGATCAGACTCTGGAACTCGTAGATCGTCTGTAGAGTCCCCTGGCTCACTTCCGGCTGGTACGGCGTATAGCTGGTGTAGAACTCGGACCGACCAATGATGTGACCGACGACTGAAGGAATGTAGTGCAGGTAGGATCCCGCGCCGAGGAAGCACGGGTGATGGCCAAGGTCGGCGTTGCGCTCGCTCAGATCCCGTAATAAGCGACTCACCTCGAGTTCGGACAGGGCCTCGGGAAGATCGAGGTGCGTTCGGCGCGCAATCGAGGGGATATCGTCGAACAGCTCGGCCGTTGATTCCAGACCGATCGCCTGAAGCATCCGCGATCGATCCGCCAGCGTCGCCGGAGTGTAGTCCATAGAGTCTCTTTCCCGTCTCAGAACTCAAACTTTCGATGCCGCATCACGACGCTCTCAAGTATACCAACTGCCCCCATAAACGTCATAAGCGAGCTACCACCGTAGCTAATCATTGGCAGCGGCACGCCGGTGACCGGAAGGAGGCCCTCGTTCATGCCGACATTCACGACGACCTGATAGGCAATCATCGTCACGATACCACAGGAGACCAGGCAGCCGAACGTCTCTCGAGAGCGCATCGCTGCTCGGAATCCGCGAACGAAGATGATCGCGAAGAGGATGAGAAGCGTGACGGCTCCGACGAATCCAAGCTCTTCGGCGAGTACCGAAAAGATGAAGTCGGCGTACTGCACGCGCAGAAAATGAAGCTGACTCTGCGATCCGCTGAGATAGCCTCGTCCGGTCAGCCCTCCCGCTCCCACCGAGATCAGAGCCTGGATGACGTTGTATCCAGACGTGGTTGGGGCGCTCCAGGGGTTGAGAAAGGTGAGGATGCGCTGGCGCTGGTAGTCTTGCATCACAAGCCAGACCGCGGGTGCCGCCACGGCCGCCAGACCGAACAGCCCGGCGAAGTAGCGCAGCGGGGCGCCCGCCGCAAAGAGCAGTCCAAGCCAGATCGCCACGTAAACTGTTGCCGTCCCGACGTCCGGCTGAAGCCAGATCAGTGCAGCCGGCACCGCTGGAACCAGCACTGACAGCAGCACCACGCGCGGGCTCTTGATGTTGTCCATCTGGCTCGCGAGGTACTTGCTCAATAAGATGATGACGCAGAGCTTTGCAAACTCCGATGGCTGGAACTGCATCGGCCCCACCTGAATCCATCGCTGGCCACCGTGCAGCACGCGTCCGACCACGAGCACGAGGCCGAGCAGACCGACGGCCCCGAGGTAGAGGGGCCAGGCGAGATTCCCCAGCACGTGGTAGTCAAGCCCACTCAGGACTAAGAAGAGGAGGAGTCCAGCCACGCTGTACGCTGCCTGACGGTAGACCAACGGATCAATCGCAGCGCCAGTTCGCTCGAACGTAGCGCTGTTGATCATCGCAATTCCGTATCCGACAAGAAGAATCGTCGCCAGGAGAAGAAGGGGGTCGAAGTGGCGCCAGATACGGGTCTCCACACGCTACTCCTGGCTGTGAGACTTGAAGTAGGTGAAAATCTGCCGAGCGATCCGAGAAGCATCCTCCGGACCGCTACCCCGTCCCAGGAAGATCGCGAACGCGATGCGTGGCTGCTCGGCAGGGGCGAATCCAACGAACCACGCGTGCGTGGGGAAATCCCCATTCTTGTCGGGAGTGCCGAATGGAGGCGACCCAACGACAGCACCGGCGGTGAGATCAGGTATCGCGGCCGCTCGCGCGATCCCGGTGTACGACGTCCCCTGATCGGTCACGCCCGTGCGCAGCGCATCGATCATGCCCTCGCGAACAATCGCGAAGTTCTCGGGCTTGATCGGAAGCTTGCGAATGACGTCCGGCTTGAAATCGGTGACAACGTTTCCCTGTACGTCGAGAGTTTGGAGAACGAGCTGCGGGCGATAGAGCGTTCCTCCATTCGCGATCGTCGCCACTAGGTTTGCCATCTGAAGAGGCGTGACCGTTATGTAACCCTGCCCGACTGCCGCCTCGTAGGTATCCATGGGCACCCATTCCTGGTCGAGCGTCTGGCGCTTCCATCGGACTGTCGGCACCAGCCCTCCTGACTCACCAATGAGATCGATACCTGTCGGCTCGCCAAGGCCAAGCATCCGGGCAAACCGCGACAGGGTATCGATGCCAAGGCCGTTTCGCGTCCCATTCGGATCTCCGCCACCGACTTCGTAGAAGAAAACGTTGCACGAATCCGCGAGGGCGCTCTTGACATCCTGCTCACCGAACGCCTTGACATCGAGCAATCGCGTGAGAACCGTCGGATCATAGCGATTTGGTACTGAGATAAATCCAGGGCAGTCAATCTTTGTCGACGGCGAGATCTCGCCGGTTTCGAGGCCGGCCAGGGCTGTCACGACCTGGAACGTCGCGCCCGGTGGGTAGGCGGCAGCAATCGCCTGATTCAGTAAGGGGTGTCGATCGTCCTGGAGGAGCTTCTCGTAATCCGCCTGACTGATGCCGGCTGCGAACAGGTTGTCGTCGTAGGAAGGTAGGGACACCAGCGCCAGCACCTGCCCGTTCCGCGGGTCCAGCACCACTGCCGCTGCCACTCCGTACCGGTCCAGTCCTTCACTGAGAGCACTGGCTACCTCACGTTGGAGCCCGGCGTCGATGGTGAGCACCAGGTTTCTACCCGGCGTCGCGGGCGTCACGCCGAGAGATCGTACCTCTCGCCCGGTGGCATCGACCTCCATCTGCTCCTGACCGGGACTTCCGCGAAGCTGGCTCTCGAAGGTGTATTCGATACCCGCCTGACCAATCGAATCCGCCCGACTGTAGCGGTGAACCGGGTCATCTTTCAGGCGCTGGTACTGCTGATCGGAGATTCGGCCCACGTATCCGAGAATTGGCGCAGTGATCGCCCCGAGGGTGTATTCCCGAATCGCGCGCGGCTGAACGTGCACGCCGGGGAGCTCAAGGTGACGCTCCTCCAGCTCGAACGCCGTCGTCTGCGGGACATTATCCTTCAAAGGGATAAAGCTGAACTGATTCGACGGGTCGGCCTGGACGTCCTGTCGGATCTGAGCGACCGAGAGACCAAGGATACCGGCGAGCCGCGCGTATACCTCATCACGCGCGTTGCCCGTGGGGAGGTCAGCCGGGATGACTCCGACACTGTAGCTCGGACGATTACGCGCGAGTACTTCGCGCCGCCGATCGTAGATCACTCCGCGCGGCGCGGCAACGGTCACCAGTCGAAACCGATTATTGTCGGCCTGTTCGCGGAAATCCTGACCCTGCACAATCTGCAATCGGTACAGCTGGACCAGCAGTACCGCGACGAGCAGAAACACGATCGTGGCCAGCGGATAGACCCGCGAGCGCTCTGACCGAATCTCTTCGGTCTCCTGCTCGTCAAGCGGCTCCAGAGGGTCATTGAGCGAGGTGATTGGTTCCACGTGCCCTCGAGGTGATTCTCTCTCAGTTCAGGACTGGTGCTCCTCAAGCTCGCGCAGCTGCTGCTGCAGCTCCTCGACCGTGCGCCGAAGGTATTGGATCGCCAGGACCTGAATTACCTGCACCTGCGAGCGCAAAGATGCGATTTCCGAGCTGACGCGATCAGCCAGGGGTACTGGCTCGTTCTCGGTGTCGTGATGGTCAGCACGCAGCTCTCGGGCGACTTCGGCAAGCTCGGAACCAAGTCGCGCACGCTCCTCCTCGAGACGTACGAGCCGACGCTCGGCCTCCTCGGTCCGTCGCACGACCGAGTCGAGCTCGATCCTGAGATCCTCGAGCCCCCTCGTCACACTATCGACGCGCTCGACAAGCTGCCAGACCAGCGCGCTGACACCGTTCACGTGCTGGCCCTGCGCCTCCACCGTCTCCGATATGCGCTTCAGGGTCCCGCGGTCGACCTTTCCCTGGGCGTCGATCCGACCGAGGTCAGCATTCATTGCTTCGACGTCCCGGACGAGACTGTCGATCCGGTGATCTACCGCGTCGCCCTGCTCGACAAGGGCATTCACCTGGCGCGTGAGATCGACGATCGGACGGAGCCGCTCTTCGCTCCGTGCAATCAGCTCGTCGGTATTGTGACGAATCTCGGTCAGCTCGCGGGTGAAACGAAGATCAAGAAGCTTGAACTGGCTATCCAGACGAGCGAGCTCGTTCTGATGCCGCTCGCTGGTCTGCTCGGAAACCGACTGGAATGTGCTGAAGCGGCGTGTTACTTCGTCGGCAACGGCGAGCCGGTTCTGCAGAGCCGCCTGGGTCCGCTGAAGCTCGTCGACGACCTGTCCAACCAATGCACGCTCGTCGCGCGCTCGCTTCATCTCTTCGGCGAAGGCAGCCATGCGTCCGGTCATCGCTTCGGATGCTCGATCGAGCGCGATGACCTGCTGGGCAAGATCGCTGAGCTGTCGTAGATCGCGCTCGCGCTGGGCTGTCTGCATCTGCTCCGCACGAATCGACGCGTCGATGTGGTCGCCGAGTGATCTCTCCACGAGAGCCAGGTGATCGCGCAGCTGGACGATCGCTTCGGCAAGTGCATCGTCTTCGCGTTTGCTCTCGTTTTCGACGAGCTGTGCGACCACGGTACCGTGCTCGCGAACCTCATCGCGGAGCTGCTCCACAGCCCGCGTGAGCTGGACGAGACGGTCATGATCGGCACGGCGCTGCTCTTCCAGCCAGATGATCAGGCGCTGTACATCCGAATCGGCCGTGGAGGAGACCTCTGCGTCCACCGATATCCCCCTACTTCACGCGCGCGACCGCTGCCTGCGAGGGAGCATCTCCGAGATCCAACGGCGCCGTCGCGGGCGTCTGGATCACCAGGCGGCCTTCAGGACCCCCTTCCAGGTGGCAGCGTGCCGGCGGAGCACCAGCCCGGCGATGCGATGATACCACAGAGCGACGTAGAAAGCAGGTTAGAGGTGCGTCCTCAGCCAACCGTACAAATCGGGGTGATGCCCTGAATGTACCAGTCTTCCTTCCCGCACACGTTCCCGTGAA
Source organism: Chloroflexota bacterium (assembly GCA_902810745.1). Taxonomy (GTDB): domain Bacteria; phylum Chloroflexota; class UBA6077; order FW602-bin22; family CADDYW01; genus CADDYW01. Next base: position 215,096 of record CADDYW010000001.1, read on the forward strand.
CGACACCCGGCGGCACCTTGAAGTCGTGCACGGGCAGGTGCAGGTACTGGTGAGCGGCGCTGGCGTAGGTATGCCAGATCGCCCCCGCCGAGAGCACGCCTTCGGTCGCCTTCATCGGCTCGCCGTCCGTGTTTCCAACCCAGATTGCAATCGCCAGATCAGGCGTGTAGCCAACCGTCCACGCATCCTGCTCGAGCTGCGTCGTCCCCGTCTTCGCGGCCGCTGGACGATCGATGTTCAGCGCACCGCCCGGAGCGAAGGTGAAATGTCGTGCTTTATCGTCGGACAGCGTGCTGGTGATCAGGTACGCTGCCTGCGGCGAGACGACCTGGATCGGGGGCGGAGGATGATACTGATAGACGACGTTACCGCTGGAATCCGTGATTTTCAGAATCGCCACCGGCTCGTACCGTCGCATTCCGAGAGCTCGATCCTGCAAAGGGACCGGCTCGCCGACCATGTACCCGTCATTTGCGAACACCGAATAGGCAAATGCCATGTCCAGAGGCTCAACGTCAGCTGCGCCCAGCGTGAGAGTTAATCCGTAACGATCCGGGTTGGTCATCGACGTGATGCCCATCGCGTGGGCAGTGTCGGCCATCGCGTGGACGCCGACGCGTTGCAGCAGCTTGACCGCGGGAATGTTGAGCGAGCTCGCCAGTGCTTCGCGGAGGGTAACCGGCCCGTGGAACTGGTAATCGAAGTTATTCGGTACGTACGGGCTGAGCCCGGGCCCACGATCGAACGCGGTCTTGACGTCGTAAACAATCGAGGACGGAACGAATCCTCGCTCGAACGCCGTGACGTAGTTGAATGGCTTGACCGAGGATCCCGGCTGCCGCAGTGAGGTGCAGACGTTCACCTGACCGTCGATGTTGTTGTCCCAGTAGTCCAGGCTGCCGGTCATCGTCAAGATCTCGCCGGTCGAGGGCTGGATCGTCACGACACAGGCATTGTGCGCGTTCATCTCCTGTCGAATCTGATTGATCCGCTCCTGGGCCTTCTGTCGCGCAAGCTGATCCAGACCGTAGTCGAGGGTCGTCTGGATTCGCCAGCCGCGGTTATAGAGCGCATCTCGGCCGTAGCGCTCCTGGATCAGCTGCGTTACGTAGTTGACGAAATGCGGCGCCTTGATCGCGAATTTTGGGCTCTGGAAGTGAAGGTGCTCTTTCTTTGCCGCGTCGGCCTGGGCTTGCGAGATGTAGCCGTGATAGACCATGCGATCTAGAACGTACGCCTGCCGTGCCTTCGCAGCCGGCAGGTTGTGGAGCGGGTCGTAGTCAGATGGTGCCTGCGGCAAGCCCGCGAGCATCGCCGATTCCGCAAGATCGAGCTGGCTCACCGGTTTGCCGAAGTACGATTCGGCAGCAGCCCCGACGCCGTAGCTGAGATTTCCGTAGTAGACCTCGTTGAAGTACATACTGAGGATCTGCGTCTTGGAGTACGTCTGAGTGAGCTCGACGGCGAAGATGGCTTCCTTGATCTTTCGATCGAGGGTCTGTGCCTGGCGTTCCTGATAGGTGAACAGCACATTCCGCGCGAGCTGCTGCGTGAGTGTGCTCGCGCCACTGACGATTCCGTGGCTAGCATAGTTCTGCAGGGCGGCTCGGAGGATCGACAGCGGGTCCACACCGGGATTGCTAAAGAACGTCGGGTCTTCGACCGCGATGGTTGCATTGATCAAGTTCCGGGGAATCTGATTGAGATTGACCAGGATTCGACGTCCATGGTCGGGGTCGATTAGCTCGTACAGCAGTACGCCATTGCGATCATAGATGCGCGTCGTCTGGAAGACCGGCCGGCTCATTACCTGCGGGACCGGTGGAATATCGCGAACGAAATACGCGAATCCCGAGTAGATGACGAGCGGAACTACGACGGCGAGCGTGAACAGAACGAGGAAGACGGCCGACAGCATCACGCGCGCGACGGTGCCGGAGTCCGACGTGTGAAACGATCGAATCGATGAGAAGAGCCCGATCGGGGCTCGCCACGTGCGAAGGCGGAGGTGACGGCGCGCGGGTCTGGACCACCTCACCTCGGCTGCGCTCACGTTCGAGGACATCGCACGACCTCATCCATCAATGGACCGGTTGGATCGAGTGGCAGCCACTGGCAGACGCTCTGCTGACCGCGCCACAGAATGCAAGAGTCGCGCCAATCGACACGGTCGACAGCAGGATACCGACGTGGTACAATATCAAGGCACGTGTATCAGCCGACGTAGCTCAGTGGTAGAGCAAGTGTTTCGTAAACACTAGGTCGAGGGTTCGAATCCCCCCGTCGGCTCCCGAAAAGCCCGCACCAGAGTAAGCGAAACGCCTCGGACGGTGCGGGCTTTTTCTGCGTCGAGCCCCGATCCGTCTGGGACGTC